>CAZQTM010000065.1:7282-10017 GCA_964595855.1 uncultured Lachnospiraceae bacterium
CATTTAATATTGCAAAATTATCAATGTCTAAGATTAAAAAACCAGCATATTCGGAACACGACTGTTTTTTTAAAAACTCCTGGATTAATTGTTTTGCATAAGAACGTTTATAAAGTTTCGTCAGTGGATCTCTCATGTTCTCATCTGTCTGACGAATTTCCATGCGCTTAATTTCATCTATGTTTTCCATCGTTCCGATCATTTTAAGTGACAATTTCTTTTCATTATTAATCATCTTTCCACGAATAAGATACCATTTGTAATCACCATTTTTATCACGTAAACGCATGTTAATCTCAATAATTGGAACACCATTTATACAATCATTTATAAATCCATCAAAAAGATCCCAGTCATCATATAAAACATAGCGGTATTGTTTCACTGCTTTCTTAAAATCTTTAACATAGGATTCTTGTCCGTATTTTCCTTCACTGCTACGAGCAGTCATAAAAATATCATCTTTAATATTATATTCAAATACTCTTTTAATTCCAACGGATGCAAGTGCTTTAAAACGCTCTTTTTCACATTCAATCTGTTCCATCTTATTATTTTGTAATATAGAAAAAACCTGATGATAATACAAAATAGCCACGATCATCATAGGAACAGCAAAAAGAAAGAATGAATTATCTCTGCCTTCAAATAGTACATAGGTATAAAAGATTCCAAAAAGAATAAATAGAATATTTTTTAGATACGTCGATTCCTTATTTCTGATATACATGATTAAGGATAAAAAAAGAGGAATCCATAACAGAGCAAAATATAAGGCTATTTCCCATATATAATCCGCTGTATTAATTCCTCTGTAACAAAATCCACCTACAATTGAAAAAATGATACAACAAGCAGAATAGCACATTATTGCCACCCTATTCAGTCTTGCTATATCTGATATTTCATTTTTTTTAAATATTTTTTTGGGGGAAATTATAATACTCATAGCATCACCAATTCTGAACCAGTATCAGACATATTTTCAAATTATACTAATACAGTATTAATATACCATTATTCTACTTAATTCGCCACCATTATTTACGAAAAATCATTTATTATATATGATTATCCTTATGAATCCCCTCTTTATCAAGCAATGCCTGTAAGTCCTCTTTTGCCTGTATAAATGATTTAAATAATATAGTGTTAATGCCAAGATTAGCTGCAGCATTTACATTATCACTTAAATCATCAAGAAATACACATTCATCAGGCTTTAATTGATATCTGCTAAGTAAAAGCTGATAAATCTCCGGCATCGGCTTAATAAGGTGCTCCCTAAAAGATAGAATTCCACCATCGGTCTCCGGTAAAAAATCCAATGCCTCACCGCAATCATTTAAAGCTTTTCTTGAAAAATTGGATAGATAGTATACCTGATACCCCTTTGCCTTTAACTCTTTTATCCATGGTATCGCATAGTCTGCTCTGGTAACAATTCCATGTAAGCTCCTATATGTATTCCTGATTTCTTTTTCTAACTGCTTATCATTATTGATAAAATTCTCAAGAATTTCACCCTCCTCCATTAGTCCCAGATCATATTGGTTCCATCCATAATCCTTTACACTTGCATTTGCAATTCTATTCGTAATTTCATCTGAATAATGAAAGGATTTTAAGAAGTTCTCCCACTCAAAATGAGTCAGAACATTTCCAATATCAAAAATAACGGTCTTAATCATCAAATTTTCTCCTTCTTAATCAAGTCCAATAAATTTCTTGCAGCCAAAGATAAGGGGACTTGTGTATCTGTTATTACATAGAACTCTCGTTTTGGTAACATTGTATTAAAACGAAGTTCAAATAATAGTCCATCATCAATGTATTCCTTTGCAAAATCTTTTACAACACACCCTATTCCAAGACTCCGTAACGCAAACTGAACAATCATATCACTCGTAGCCAGTTCAAATTCTGGTGATATGTGGACTCCGTACATATTTAGTATATTATCAACATAACTCCTTGTACTGGTGTTTTTCTCTAAACAGATAAGTGGCAGATTCTCAAGATCATGAAAATCGAGCATACGATTCTTATATGGCAAAAATCGTCTTCCTGCAACAAATACATCTTCAATTTTTCTTACAGGAATAGCCTCCATGTTTGGTTTCTTGTCAAATGGTGTACTTACAACACCAAATTCGATTTTTCCGCTTTGCAGTATATTAGTAGTTTCCGGTGTTGGTGCATTTGTAACCATCACCTTAATATTTGGATATAGATCATGAAACTTTTCTAGATATGGCAGCAAAAAATATTTTAAAGTCATATCACTAGCACCAATTCTTATTTCTCCCAGTTCCATGGTGATCATTTTTTTTAGCTTCTCTACGCCCAGTTCCATTTTCTCATATCCACTTTCTACATAAGTAAACAAAAGTTGTCCTTCTTTTGTCAGATGAATTCCCTTTGCATTACGAATAAAGAGCTGGATATTTAGTGAATCCTCTAATTGCTTTATTGACTGGCTTACTGCAGGCTGTGAAACATTTAATGTCTTTGCAGCATGTGTAATACTGCCCGACGTTGCAACATAATAGAACACTTTATAATATTCCAAATTGCTAATCATATTATTCCCCATGCCGGAGCTGTTTTTGCGAAGGCATCGCAGTTGGAAATTCGCGAAGGCGATTTCCAACTTGCGATAAATAGAATTTGTGCTCCGGCACAAATTCATGTGTGAAAAATAAGCTATCAAGCATATTTTTCACACCACTCTC
>CAZQTM010000066.1:0-9699 GCA_964595855.1 uncultured Lachnospiraceae bacterium
GAATCAGTATTTATGGTCCCTGTGTCAATCCGGTATGGAAACATTACGTGGATAACGTTCTCTATGAAACAGGAGCCTATAGCGGAACAATCCAGGATGGAAGAAAACTGGTGATTGATACAACTACAATGCCTTATAGCATTACAGAACGTGGAAGTGGAGATGAAATGGTCGCTGACAGATATCAGATGTGTGATTTTACGACAGAACGATTCTTCCATTTGCAACATGGATCCAATCGTATTTCTGTTATTCACGATGGGCTGAATGCAGTCAATGTTATGGTGGAGGGAAAAATCAGTTATGAAACCGTATAATGTTGAAATCTTTACACAAGGGTTTGAAATGGTCGGAAACACCAACGTGAATGAGATTACTTATAAAGAAGATTATCTTTCTTCAGATGAAAATTCCATTCAGATACTTTCCATGAAGGGAATAGAAAAACAGAACTATATCCGCATCAGTTGTGGAAACGAAGAGTATGCTGGGGTTGTTTCAGAAGTAACTTATGGTACGGATTCTTCAAAACAGCTACAAGAGATATCTTTTAAACCATTGTTGGAATTACTGAATACAGATGTACTGTTTGATACGAATCTGCAGGGTACTGGAACTTTTGAAGCATTCATTTGTGACAGAATTACGGAGATGTTTATTGATAATGAGGATTCCTTACAAAATATTATGGGTCTGACTGTGACTGTAGTATCTGGAACAACAGACTGGGGACTTCATATCACACCTTCCGAGGAGGGTGGTCATTACAACATCGTAAATCTGTTAAATTCCATCATTATTCCGGCAATGACAAAGTACGGAATCCTGATTAAGACAAAACTGGATGTACAGAATCAGAGGGTTTGCATGGAAATAGGAAAAGCAACAACAGGTGTGATGATGATTGAGAGTGATCTTCCGAATATCATAAAAAAGAGTGTGACCATAAAGCATGTGAATTCTGATGTGAACAAACTGGTTCTTTTAGATGCCAATGATTATGTGACAAAAAGAGTCTATTATCTGCACTCTGATTTAGGGTATGACACAAAAAATGAAGATAGAATTGTTCCAGTCTTATGCGAAATGAAGGCACTTACTTATGAAGAGGGGAGCTCTTTTGAAAGTGCAGCCATTAAGGCAGCCTATGATAAATTTGCCAGTCTTGCCTATTCCAATCTGATAGAACTGACCATGATGAAAGGGGACAGTCTAGTGAAACCAGAAGAAATCGAATTCGGTCAGGTAGTAAGTATTTTGTCGGAAGGTGTCAGTTATCATAGCATTTTGACTGGGAGAGAGATTGGAAAAGAAACAAAGTTGATATTTGGAACAGTAAGACTGGACCTTACAAAGATTTTAAGGAGGAATGAGGATGTCCGCTAATATTGAATTGAAAACATTTAAGGGAGGAAACGTTACCCCACAGGATGATGCCATCGTTCATGAAACAGCAATTCCGGGGGCGGGAATTTTTAAGGGATGCGAGGTTTCTTATGCTAGAGGAAATGTGCTTCACATTTCACAGGGATTTGGAATGATTCGAGGTAGATTCTTTGAAGTGTATGAAACAGAGATTGCTGTCAAACTTGCTGATACGGGACAAACACTAAATGGAAGAATCTATATTCATTTGGATTTATCCAATGCAGATGAACCTATAAAGTTTATGACTGAAACGGCATCGGAACTATCCATTTTACAAGCAGATACCAATCTGAACTATAACAATTCTTCTTACGATTTGGAACTTGCTACCTTTACTGTATCGTCAACGGAATTAACAGATTTGGTGCAGGTGTTTTCCTTACTGAAGGGAGGAAGTGGTGGAGGCGGTGGCGTCACTCTTGAAAGGTCTGCTAATTATAGTGTGGGCGATGTAGTATCTCATAGCAGTGCGCCAGGATGGGCAACACTGTATTGTTCACAAGCTGGAACAACTGCAACTGCTGAACCATCTGGATATTCCAAAATATCAAAGGTTGGAGATAAGGTCTTGGATGGAAGTGCAGTATTTACCGCTAGAAATATTGTAGGCGAACTGGATGGAGTAATTACCACATTGTCCGAACTGGACAGCACGGTAGATACTCTTGCCACACAGGTGGAATCTGCTATGAGTAACACGGGAAATCTGACAATTAGGGTAACTGCCCTGACCGAATATAAGGCACTTACAGAATACGATTCAAATGTCATTTATATGTGTTATGAAGATATCAATACGCAGAAGATAACCAGAATCTACATGGGTGAGAATAAAATCTATTCCGATGGAGTGAAGGTAACGTATCAGATAGACACAGATTATGCGTTGTCGCAGATCATTGATGATGGGGATGATGCGATTGCACTTGCCCCACCAGCTGCCTTAACTGGCTATGAGTTTATTGGATGGCGTCAGGACAACACTGCTGATAATAAAGTACTGAAAGACATGATTGTTGCTACAGATGAACCCTTTTCTCTGTATGCAGTCTTTAAGAAACCTGCAGAAGTTCTTTTCTTTGGCAGTGGTGGTACGGGTGAAATGGAAAGCATTGAGACAGGTGTTTTATATAATAACGGAAGTGTATATGGAGAAACTACAACCTTACCAGATTGTGCATTTACAAAAGAGGACTTTTCCTTTATAGGTTGGACGAGTGACACGGTCACCGAACCGATGCTTCCTGGAAGTACAGCAGAGTTTTCAGAAGATGCCGTGTTATATGCGAACTGGGTAAAAAGCACGTATGACTTCATTTATACAGGCAGTTATATTGAATTTACAGTTCCTGCAACGGGTATCTATAATTTGGATGTGTATGGAGCCAGTGGTGGAAATGTGGAATATCTGGAACAAACAGCTGATGGAGGTAAGGGAGGTCATTCCAACGGATATGCATATCTTACAAAAGGAACCAAGATTTATATCTGTGTAGGAGGAAGTCCGGCAAAAGTAACATCTCTTATGTCCAGTGCAGGTGGATATAATGGCGGTGGTTCGTCTGGTTACTATTCTACAGTAAATGCAAACTACGTGCAAAATGTAAACAGTGGTGGTGGAGGTTGTACACACATCGGAACAAAAGCAGGTGACTTGAAAACAGTTACTTATGCGAGTCTTTCAACAGTACTTATTGTCGCAGGCGGTGGTGGTGGAGCCTCTCTGCAATATGGGAAAAGCATTAGTAATAATGGTGGAGCCGGAGGCGGAGAGACAGGAGAGAATGGATCAGGTGGTGCTCTTGCCGGAAGACAGACTTCAAATAATGCTACAACGACGTATTGCTTTGGATATGCATATACTTCGTCCAATTCGAATGGTTATTGTGGCGGTGGCGGTGGATTTTATGGAGGCTATCAAGGGACATATGGTCAGTCAGGAGCAGGCGGTTCTGGGTATATTGGTGGTGTCCCAAGTTTTTCAAAGAATAAGAAATACTATCCTGCTGTAACAGAACAGGCAAAGAACGAAGGAAATGGAAAAGCAACCATCACGTATGTGGCTTGCGTATAGAAGGAGGAAGAAAGAATGCAGATAGATATTGTAGAATTGGCCAAGGTTATTGAGAGTATAGTGGTGGTGGGCGGTATCTTGTTTGCTGCTTTTAAGTTCTTTACAAGAGCACAAAAGCAGGAAAGGGAGATAGCAGAATTAAAATCAGAACTTTGTATGCACACCTATGTTTTACTTGCAGTCTTGGATGGACTCAAGCAACAGGGCTGTAATGGCCCAGTTACAGAAGCAAGAGACAGATTACAAAAGCATGTCAACAAGATGGCTCATGACCAGGAGGAGAAGAGATGAGAAGAAAGCGAAGGCGAGGATTCACAGACCGTATGTACATTTATAATGTAGCATTTGTAACAGTAGTGACGGCACTCAGCTTCACTGCTGTTTTTTTGTCCGGAGTATTAAATATTTCAGACACATCAGCAGTATCAGCTATAGTTCCAAGTGCTTACGGAGAATTAGCTATTCATACGGGTTTCGTTATATGGAAAGCAAAGGTTGAGAATTGTCGGAAAAACAGGAATGTAAATACTCTAAGAGAATTGGAGAGTGATTACGGATGATAACATTATTTATTTTGGCATTACTGGGTAACTATCAAATTGGAAAAGCCTATGCAGAACTGCATGGAATAGGAAGGAGAAGAAATGAATGATATTTTGTATGAAGTATTGAAAGCAGTAGTAATACTGGCGGTAACTTTGATTGTAAGATTTGCAGTACCCTATATAAAGGCAAAGATGGATGAAGCCAATATGGCATGGATTACTGAATGGGTAAAAACAGCAGTATATGCTGCAGAGCAGACTATTACAGAAAGTGGTGCCGGGGAGAAACGAAAACAGATGGTTCTTCAATTCTTAAGAGAAATGATTGGAAAGACCAAGATTAAGATCTCTGATGGACAGCTAGATAATCTGATTGAGTCTACGGTCTATGCCATGAAGAATGGAGGTAACGAATGACAACAGAACAGAAAAATTTCATAGAGCTAATTGGGAATGCCGCAGTGTCTTGTTATAAGACCTACGGCATTCTTCCGTCATTAACGATTGCACAGGCAATCCTTGAGAGTGCTTGGGGCAAGAGTGGTCTTTCAAGAGACTTTTACAATTATTTTGGTATGAAGTGGAAGTCTGGCTGTGGATGTGATTATAAGGAGTATTCCACAAAGGAACAAAAAGCAGATGGAACGTACTATACGATTACAGCCAAGTTCAGAAAATATAGTAGTGTAGCAGAGGGGATTAAGGGTTATTACATTTTTCTTTCTGGATATAAGAGATATGCCAATTTGAAGGGTGTGACAGATCCAATGACTGCCTGTGATCTTATCAGACAGGATGGATGGGCAACTTCACTCTCTTATTCTACAAATTTGAAGAACCTTATCAATAAGTATGGATTAATGACTTATGATGCCAAAGTAACAGGACAGGCAGTCAATGCGACTGTTGCGCAGACAGAAACCTTTGTGAAAGGCAATTATAAAGTGACGGCATCTGCCCTTCGTGTGCGTACCGGTCCAGGAATAAAATATGAGCAGAAAAGGTATGAAGAAATGACCGTGGCTGCCCAAAACATCAATACAATAAAAGAATCAACTGGATTAGCTTTTTATGTAAAGGGTGTAGTATTCACAGCGCAGGCAATTGAAAAGATATCGGATAATGAATACTGGGCAAAGACTCCATCAGGATATGTTTGTCTTGAACTGAGTGGTAAAAAGCATGTAACAAAAGCATAAATATAGAATTTGAGCCTGCGGACATTTGTAAAGTCTGCAGGTTTTTTTTATATTGATAGATGTCATAGATGAAAGTCAAGAGCAAATATTACTTCATAATAAATTTGGAAAACAAAATCCAAAAAATATATTGACACAGCAAATCGAGCATGATATGATCACATCATAAATAAACGGAAATTAAAAACCAAGTTTGAAAAAACAAAAACCAAAGGAGAATAGATATGGATGTGATGGAAAAGATTAAAGGAAGAATATTTATGGATGAAATAGCAAATGCCATTTTCGAGGGAAACGAAGAGAAAGAAAAGAAAGGTTTTATAGATTCATATCAAGAAAATATAATATGTTATTTTCTGTGGAAAATGAAAACAAATCCGAAGTTTAAAACGGTTGCAGACTTTAATAAATATTTTGATGATAATGTAAGAGATAAATTTGCTCCATTGGAAGTTGATGATGCTATTAATTTTTTTATGGAAAATACGGATGGTTGGAAGAGATTTAGAGGTTTATTAGATAATTATTCATCAGAGGAGTTATCAGCATATATTTTGCATGCACCAATGAAAGAGAGGTTATTTAAAAAATATAATATACCATTGAACCGTTTGCCCGAAGAAATACCTCAGTCCCTTTGTGATTTTATAGATGAATTACTGGATATAAAACCAAAAGAAAAAATAAAAGAGATTAATTGCGAAGAAGGTAGATTTATTTTAGAAAGTCAAAAAAAGCATCCTAAAAGCAAGTATTGTGGAGGTGATGAAAGCTATGCAGTTCTCGAAAATGCATTTGTTAAAGCAGAGATTTTAGGTTTAACTTCAATCGAATTTTTGGAAGATGACTACACGGATGATGTTGATTTTGGATCTTATGATAAAGCTTTCGGAAATGCAGCAATTAATCCCAACGACACTGAAAACGTATATATACAAGGAAAACGAGGAAAGGATATATTTCCTGATAAATGGACAGATTTCCCGATGGAATTGTCAACTGCATGGAATTCTTGCGCAGGAGCATTTTTATCAATAAAAGAATCCGGAAAGGCAGTAGCAGTTATGAATTCAGGTCAGCTTACAATCAAACAAACAGAAGCTGCAAGAAAATATATGTGCGATAAAGGTTGCATTGAGGGGGTGATTATTCTCCCAGATAAAATGTATACAAATACATGGGTCAATCCATTTATAGTAATCCTAAGTTATAATAACAATTCAATACGTTTTTATGATGCAAGGAATGAATGTGTGTGTGGAAGAATCAATGGAAAGAGACAAAACCGATTTTCAGAAGAGAATATTCAAAGGATTATAGAAGATTACCATTCTGATGATAAAACTGCGGTTATACAAATGGAGGTTGTCGCCAAAAACAATTACAACCTCAATCCATTATTGTATGTGACAACAGATATATCAGAAAAGACAATTAGTTTGAAAGATGTATTGTTAGAAGTGAAAAGAGGAATTTCAATTTCAGCAGCAGAGATGGATGATAATATTTCGGAAGAAGAGTCTAAAGAGAAATGCATTATTCCATCAAGCATTTCAGGAGGAGTAGTAGATTCAAAGTATTATTATCATGCTGAAATAAAAAAACCAGGCAAGAACAATGCATCTGTCGGGGATGTACTGCTAAGCAAAACAGGGAATCCGTTTAAGATTGCAATCTCTAGGGATCATTATCTTGTTATAGGAAATATATATATTCTGCAGATTGATAAAGAAAAGATTAGTCCGGAATATATCAGGTGCTTTTTGAGTAGCAAACAAGGACAAAAAGAAATTGCAAAATATGCAGTTGGTTCTGCGACACCAGTTATTAGTATCGCTAACCTACAAAAAATACAGATTCCTATATTTGAAGAAAAGAAACAAAAGGATATTGAGAAAAAGGCAAAAGAAGTTCTTGAAGAAATAGAAACTTGTTATCAACAAATTTTAGACGATAAGTATGAAATAGATTCTATGTTTAGTTGAGGAGGGAAGATTAATGCAGAAAATGGAAGAGTGTATTTATTCAAAGAACGAGGTTTGCCAATTATTAGGAATTACTGCTTTTACATTGCAAAATTGGTATAGATGGGAAAAAAAAGAAATTGAGTGTAAAGAAGTTACTGAACCGTACCTACCTGTTCCACAGAAATTAAATAATGCGAAAGGTAGACCGTTGAGATGGTCGCTTGAAATGATTGAAGAACTTAAATTATACCAACATCAAATTGTAAAAGGTAGAAATGGAATCTATGGGAAATATACAAATTTATGCTGGCACTAATTCGGAAAAACTCAGAAGGAGAAATTGATATGGACAAGGCCGTTATGATAAAAAACATTCTCAGGACAACAGAAGAAGAGATGATGAATACTGCCGACAAGGATAATATGTATAGACTATATAGGGATGCGAGAACATGGAACCGTCTTAATTATTTAAAAGCAAATCTATATAGCGAAGAAATGTACCGTTATGTGATATTGCAGTTAAAACACTATAAATCCATTGCATTAAAACACTTCTATTAGCCATGCGTTAGTGAGGGCAAGGAGTTGTCATGATAAGATTCGTAATAGGATTTATGTTTTTACTATTTTGGAATACATAATTACATTATTCATTAAGGGTACTACAGTAACGATAGGTATGCATGGACTATCAAAATTATTTTAAGGGAACTAAATGCTAACAACTGGCTACCGGAATACGGTTGGAGGAAAAATGGAAAATTATCTTGATATACTTGAAAGAGAACTTAACAAGCGGGGATACAAAAGAAACACAGAAAATGAAGCACTTTCCAAATGTAAAAATGGTCATGTCTTCAGCAAGGAAGAACACTTAAAAGGATTGATATATGCTCAATTATCCAATCAAAGACCATGGGAAGGTATAGTGCCACATTTCTCTGAGATAGATGGAATATTTTTTGCATATAACTATGATGAAATAAAG
Source organism: uncultured Lachnospiraceae bacterium (assembly GCA_964595855.1). Lineage (GTDB taxonomy): Bacteria > Bacillota > Clostridia > Lachnospirales > Lachnospiraceae > RGIG8767. The sequence goes on from CAZQTM010000066.1 coordinate 8,205, forward strand.
AAACATCAGGCGGATTATTTTGAGTCGAAGATAAGAAGTATAAACTGTGGGAATAGAAGTATCGGAGCCCAAATGAGTGGCCTTCATCATAATATTACAGTTTTTGAACAAATTATTAAAGAATACGGAAGCATGGATGCGTTTGTAAATTCCGAAACAGCCTACAATATTGTACGTATGATTTCAAAAAATGATTCTAAATATAAGCTGATTCAGATGGGCGAAGCTCTGGCATGGGAATACATAAGAAATGTAGGAATAGATGGTGCAAAACCAGATCTTCATCTTAGAAGATTTTTCGGGAATACAATAATGGGGTTGTCAATTCATGAGATGGCACCAATTAATGTGGTCCTATCAGAAGTAGATCGCTTGTCAGAGGAGACCGGAAGAACAAAATTTGAAATTGATTATATCTTATGGACGTGTATGTCTCAAGGCATTATGTCAGAAAGGAATGTGATGGAAAAAGTTATTGCTGGAAAAGAAATTAAAACAAAATGTGATGAAATAAATGAAAATAAAATGAAAGCTAAATCACATGTTGACACAACAGAAGGTAATCAGAGTGATTTAATGACATCTGATTTGTTTACTTTTGATCAAGCTGTAGAAAGAATGGATGCAGTTGGTCTATCACATAGAGTTAGAAAAGATGAAAAAAATTTTAGACAATTTGGAGAGGGTTGTTCTTCACTTCATGTAAAGACAAAAAGAGCAGGAAAATTCATGTTATACTCCACAGATTCTGATTTTACAAATATAAGAAGAGAGGCACAGAAAAATGGGTATTCAATTGTATATCTTGAAACAACAGAAACAGCAATTGACCAAAAAACAATAGAAGATATGGTTGAAAATATTAGAGAAAATCATGTGAATACTTTAATTTTCGTTAGAAATGGAAATAGGTTATTACATAGTAATTCTGAAATGTCACTTCCACATAAAATATTTTTTTTCACGAATGAAAATTTTGAATTTGTAATAAATGTTTTAGCAATGAATGAATTAAATTGTTTATAAGTGGACCGGTTAAAGTAGGAAAAAAGAATACGACAATATAACGACACTCAGGCTCTATTGCTTGAGTGTTTTTTTGAATAGAAAACAAAGTGTGATATAAACTCAGTTGCTCTGATTGAGTCTTTTATGTTTCTTTTGGGGGTTGCTTTTTGAGGAAGTTGATAGGACAAAGGAGGCCTATCCGATGCAGATTACAGAATTGAACTCCAAAAATGCGATGGAGCATTGTCAGAAGTTATCCAAAAGGACATTAGAGGAATTGCAGCAAGAGTATGATTTTTACATAGCACAGAAAATTGTGAAAAGTATGTTTGATAGTGGCCTTATTTCGGAGCATGAATGTAACAAATTAGTGGCAGAAAACAAGAGATATTTCTCCACGTTATTAGCAAAAATCAGTTGATATTATGCTACTACTACGGGAATATGTTACCGATGGAAAGGCAGGTGAGACAATGAAAAGGATAAC
>CAZQTM010000067.1:0-6476 GCA_964595855.1 uncultured Lachnospiraceae bacterium
TAATTGTTTTACTTTCCATACGCATCTCCTCTATTCTATCTGATTACATATTTTTTGTTTTAGTATATCTATATCTTACCAAAATAAAAAAAAATTATCTGTAACTTTGTTACATTCGTCAAATGTTCAAATAAACTTGACAATTGGCTCATTTTCCGCGCAAAAAAAGAACCATATCTTTTAATATGATTCTTTAATCAATTTAAATTCAAAACAGATTTTTCTTAGCAAATACAAATGCTACCAGTAAGCTTGATACAATGGAAAGAACAATCACTATACCAAATCCAAATATATTCTCAGCAAATGGCATTCCATTTGCATTGACATTCATTCCGTATGCACTGAATATCATGGTCGGAATAGACATTACAATTGTGATTGTCGCCAAAAATTTCATTACTATGTTCAAATTATTTGAAATAACAGAAGCAAAAGCATCCATCATTCCACTTAATATTCCACTATAAATATTTGCCATTTCGATAGCCTGTTTATTTTCAATAATAACATCCTCAAGAAGTTCCTTATCCTCAGGGTATTTCTTAACATTCTCAGACTTCAATAATTTTTCAAGTACCATTTCGTTGGAACGAAGCGAAGTTGTAAAATAAACAAGGCTCTTTTCTAATTCCAGTAACTCAATCAATTCCTTGTTTTTCGTAGATTTATGCAATTTACTCTCAACTTCTGCACTTTTTCTATCAATATTTCTAAGAAACTGTAAATATACCGTTGCATTCCGATATAAAATCTGTAAAATAAACCTGGTCTTCATATGTGTGTGAAAATTACGTATCTTTAAATCAGTAAAAGCATGAATTACAATATTCTCCTGAATACAAACTGTAATGATTGTATCCTCGGTCAAAATGATTGACATAGGGATTGTAATATAATAATCCTTTCCCTCTTTTACTTCTATCACTGGAACATCGACTAATACCATAGTGTAGTTATCTTCCACTTGTATTCTTGCGGTCTCCTCTTCATCTAATGCAGCCTTTAAATCATTGATTTCAATACCATTCTCATTCGCAACCTGTTGTACCTCTTCCGCGGAAGGTTTCACCAGCATAATCCAGCAGCCCTTTTCTCTCTGGTTAATCTGGCACAGTTCTGCATTGACAGACTTAAACATTTTTATCATTTCTGTTACCTCCCTTTTTATAAATTTATAACAAACATCTATGAAGTATTTCATCACTACCTCATAGATGTTTGTTATTAATTTATTCAATCAATTTTATTTCATACATATTATATACCTATAGTCTTTTATATATTAAATTGATACTTAATGCAAGAAATCTTTTTCTACATTTCGAGAAGAAAATCATCTGATTCCAAGTCTTATTTATGACAGTTTCCTGCCACCAGGCAATTTTGGCAGGAGCAACCACATGAGGATCTACCTGCCCTTTTTTCTTTTAGCATATGGATAATTACTCCTATCACCACTAAAAGTAATACAATACAAATAGTAATTGTTGCAATATTATTCAGTATCCATTGTAACATATTAACCTCCATTCTAAACTGTCTACTTCAAATTCTTTGTTAACTTGGTTGCCTCATGATATTTCTTAATAAAAAGCATATACAGGATAAATATAAGAACGAAAAGTGCAGCTATCAGACCAACTACATTCAGTCTTCCGGTAAATGCGGAACCTATTTGGAACACAATCAAGGAAATTGCATAAGCAAATATGCACTGATATCCAATCGCAAACCATGTCCATTTTGTATTATTCATCTCTCTTTTAATTGCACCGATCGCTGCAAAGCATGGAGCACATAATAAATTGAAAATCAGGAATGAGTATGCTGCTAGTTTTGTCATGCCTTCAAAATCAAGAACACCAAATACACCAACGACTTCTTCCTTTGCTACAAGACCCATAATGGTTGCTATCGTTGCTTTAATATTTCCAAAACCGAGTGGTGTAAAAATCCAGCAAATTGCACTTGTGATGATTCCCAAAACACTGTTTTCAAGTTCCATATCTGTACTAAAGGCAAAAGTTCCATCCATAACTCCAAACCTAGAACCTGCCCAGATTACGATAGAAGCTAACAGGATAATCGTTCCTGCTTTCTTGATAAAGGATGATACTCGTTCCCACATACTGCGTAATAAGTTAGACACTGTCGGCCAATGGTATGTCGGGAGTTCCATAACAAATGGTGCAGGATCCCCTGAAAACATCTTTGTTTTCTTTAGCATTATACCCGAGATAATAATAGCAGCAATTCCAGTAAAATATGCACTTGGCGCTACCCACCATGCTCCAGAAAACAATGCTGATGTAATTAACGCAATTATTGGAAGCTTTGCACCACATGGAATAAATGTTGTTGTCATAATCGTCATACGTCTGTCACGTTCATTTTCGATTGTTCTGGATGCCATAATACCGGGAACACTACAACCGGTACCAATCAGCATAGGAATAAAGGATTTTCCGGAAAGACCAAATTTACGAAATACTCTGTCTAATACGAACGCAATTCTTGACATGTAACCACATGCTTCTAAAAATGCCAGTAAAAGGAATAAAACGATCATCTGTGGGACAAAGCCCAGTACCGCTCCAACACCAGCGATAATACCATCTACCAAAAGCGATGTAAGCCAGGATGCGCAATTTATTGCTTCTAATCCTTCTCTTACTAGATTGGGAATACTGGGGATCCAGATTTCAAATAGATTCCAACCATCGCCAAAAACACCATCATTAATCCAGTCAGTTCCCCATGTACCCACGGTTGATACCGAAAGATAATAAACAAGGAACATAATAACAAAGAAAATTGGCAAAGCTGCAAAACGATTCGTTACAATCTTATCAATTTTATCTGAAATAGAAAGGGTACCTTGCCGTTTCTTTTCATAACATCTTTTTATTATGGAAGCGATGTAAACATATCTTTCATTGGTAATAATAGATTCTGCATCATCATCCATTTCCCTTTCTGCTGTTTTGATATCCTCCTCAATGTGATTAAGAACATCTGATTTTAGTTTTATCTGTTCAAACACCTTGTCATCCCGTTCAAAAATCTTGATTGCATAAAAGCGTTGCTGTTCTTCAGGCATATTATGTACTGCCGCCTCTTCGATATGTGCCAGTGCATGTTCTACTACTCCTGAAAATGTATGCATTGGAACCGTCTTTGCTTTTTTAGATGCTTCAATAGCAGTTTGTGCAGCTTCCATAATTCCCGTTCCTTTTAAAGCTGAGATTTCAACAATCGTTACACCCAGTTCCCTTGTAAGTTCCTTTACATTTATTTTATCGCCATTTTTATTCACAACATCCATCATATTAATCGCCATAACAACAGGAATCCCAAGCTCTGTCAATTGTGTCGTCAGGTAAAGATTTCTCTCAAGATTTGTTCCATCCACAATATTTAAAATACAATCCGGGCGCTCACCAATTAGATAATTTCTTGCTACTACCTCTTCCAAGGTATAAGGGGAAAGGGAATAAATACCCGGTAAATCTGTAATGGTAACATCTTCATGCTTCTTTAATTTTCCTTCTTTTTTCTCTACTGTAACACCGGGCCAGTTTCCAACAAATTGATTGGAACCAGTCAGTGCATTAAATAATGTGGTCTTACCACAGTTTGGATTTCCCGCTAATGCAATTCGTATACTCATATTTCACCTCTTGTCCTTTTCTAAATTACCTCAATCTTCTCTGCATCTGCTTTACGAATGGATAATTCATATCCTCTAACTGTAACTTCTATTGGATCTCCTAATGGAGCTACCTTACGGATGTGAACCTCTGCTCCTTTAGTAATTCCCATATCCATGATTCGTCTTCTCACCGCACCTTCACCGTACAGTTTTACTACTTTTACTGTTTCTCCTACTTTTACCTCTTTCAGTGTTTTCATTTACAGCCTCCTCATATCATGATCTTTTGAGCCATCTCTTTACTGATGGCTACTCTAACTTCTTTTACATTCACAATAATATTTCCTGCTATTGTTGTAATGATTGTTACATTTCCACCGGCAACAAATCCAAGATTTTCTAAGTGTTTTTTAACCTCGGGCTGTCCACCGACTTTTTTTATGATATTTTCTTCTCCAATACTTGCTAATGTCAGCGGCATCATGTGTCATCCCTTTCTTGTTTGTTAGCATTGACTAACTTATTGTAAAAAATAAGTGGTTAGTTTTTTCTAACCATTATTAAGTTAGCATATGCTAACTGGATTGTCAACATCTTTTAAATGTTCTCAAATATGTTATATGTAATTTTAAACCTTTTCTTGCATTCCACTCTTCAAAATGGTAGGGTATAAAAAATAGCAATTATTAATATTCAAATATATAAGGAGACGAAGTATTATGAGTTATATCAAACATAAATCTGAAGAATCAGTCGAAGATTATCTTGAAACAATATTAAATTTAAGTAGACGTTTACCTTATGTCCGTTCTATCGATATTGCTAATGAATTATCCTATTCTAAACCTAGTATCAGTGTTGCAATGAAAAATCTTCGTGTAAACGATTATATTATTGTATCAGAAGAAGGTTACATTAATCTTACTAAATCCGGTAAAGAATTAGCTGAATTAATATTAGACCGTCACACTACCCTTTCTAATATGCTCATCTGTCTTGGTGTCGATAAAAAAACAGCAATAGCTGATGCTTGTAAGATTGAGCACGATATCAGTCCTGAAAGTTTTAATGCAATAAAAAAGCATTTTAATTCTATTGCAAACAAATAAGATCATCAATAACTTGCATTCCAAGCATTTCAACAGGGGCCTTATCATCTGTAAGCAGGTAATCTCCCCTATCATAAGAAATGAGATCTTATCAGATTACTCCATTTTCTGTCTAGCAAACATTTTAATATAACAATCATAATTACTAAACAGGCAAAAATAATGAAATAAATAGTATTTATCATTGATGTATCAAAAATAATAAGAGATGCGATCGGTACACTCGTACATATAAATCCTATCAGTATCATTAAAAAAGTGGAGAGACTCTGCTTTACAACCTGCACTTCATTCTCCCAAGAAAAGACAGGAAATTTAAGGTTAATGGTTATCCCGACCAAAGCACTAAATAAGATTGACAAAGCTGGTACTAAAATTAGCCAGAAAACATATATTCCAGTTGGCTTTAATGCAATAAGTGATACGACTTCCGCAATGACATAAAATGGAGCTACAATTGTAAGGTTTAGATTAATCTTACTATTAATAATTTCTTTCATTGGTATTGGCAATGTCTGAGCAATCCACCATTGCTTGCCTTCCATCGAAATAGAACTGGCTGTTGTTGGCATCATCAGAGGCATCATCCCAATTAAAACGGGTAATACTTTTTTAACAACTTCCGGAACCCCAATCAATTGATTCATTTTATCTTCACCCATGAACAATATCACAAAAGGAGTAACAGCCATAAGAATATACCCAATCATCGTATTGGTTACATAAATACTAGATGCAAAATAGCGCTTTATTTCCTTCTTCCACAAGCTTTTTTTAAGAGAATCCATGTTTAGTTCACGGACCATATATTTCCCATTTGTATAAGTTGCATTCAGTAATGTCTGAACAGTAAGATAATATTTCTGTAATATAAAAACAACTGCCATAAATACTATAATTGATATTCCTATATATTTCAGTAGTTCCATTATATTATTCTGAGTCATTGCCTTAGAAAGCCAAACGGCAGGAGGATATATTTTTGCAATCTGTTGCTCCATTAATCCTGCTATGTTACTCAGCATATCTAGTACTTCCGTTTCTGGTACCGATGTGATTCGCATATTTCCAACTACTAAAGTTAAGGCAAATGCCATAGTCAGTATGGCCGATACAATGCTTTTATGCTTCACCCTCGCACTGATTGCAGTGATAAAAGCTCCTAAAATCGTTGCAGCAGTAATCGGAAGAAGCGGCATAAAAAAAGTCCCAATAATACCATAAATATAAAAAGTGATGCTTGGTTTTTCCATAAATCCATAAACCGCTATTCCCGGAATCATTACGCAATAAACAAACATCAGATTGGTCGAATATATAGTAAGAAAACGACTGATAACAATATCTGTTTTTGATACCGGAAGTGATATTTGTAAATCAAAATATTTACGCCCATAAATAATACTTTCTGCCTTAAATAAAGTAAAAAATAATACAATAAAGCAAACAGTCATTGTTAACACGGATGGAATTAAGTTACCTAAACCGATCTTACATAATGCATAAGATGGTAGCAAAATATATGTCATAAGCGTGATAATCAGTATTATATAGGTTAATCCCATCCCCAAGATACGGCCTTTTTCTTTTCTATCTTTTGTATACTTTAACTCATTTATTCGAAATAGATTGCATAGTTGTAATCTGGTAAGTATTCTAATCTGTTTTATCATGTTTCACTACCTCCATAAACAGCTGCTCTAACGACTTAT
>CAZQTM010000067.1:6576-8443 GCA_964595855.1 uncultured Lachnospiraceae bacterium
TAATCTGTTTTATCATGTTTCACTACCTCCATAAACAGCTGCTCTAACGACTTATCCTTTGTCAGTTGTTCTGTCCTTCCTTCTATGAGCAACCTTCCATATGCGATAATTGCAACATGGTCACATAGTTTTTCCGCTACATCTAATACATGAGTAGAAAAAAATATAGCACTTCCTTTACTACAAAGTTCATGCATTTTCTCCTTCAGTTTTAAGGATGCTTCCGGGTCTAAACCTACAAATGGTTCGTCTAATACCAAAAGCTTAGGTTCATGAATCAATGCTCCGATAATCGCCAGTTTCTGTTTCATACCGTGTGAATAGGATGCTATAAGATCACCAAGTGCATCAAGAATTCCAAAGTCTTTTGACAGATTCATAATTCTTTCTTCTCTGATTTCTTTTGATAAACAATAAATATCTGCAATGAAGTTTAAAAATTGAATTCCAGTCAGATACTCATATAAGTCAGGATTATCCGGTATATAAGCCATTTTCTGTTTGCAAAGAAGTGGATTTTCTTTGACTGAAATTCCATCTATATATATCTCTCCTTTATCAAACTCGTGTATTCCCACCACACATTTTATTGTTGTTGTCTTACCAGCACCATTTTGGCCAATAAAGCCATATATTTCTCCTGCATGTACCTCAATGCTTAGATCGGATACTGCAATTTTTCCACCCTTGTACGATTTAATTAAGTTTTCAATTTTAAGCATTTATATCATCCTCCTCTATATTGATCTTCTTAAGATCCTGTATATAACCTTGAATTCTTCTTTGATCTTTTAAACAGCCAAAAATAGGTGACTGCAATCCTGCTATCGCACTTTCTAATACCAGTTTTCCATTGCGAACAGGTTCATTTCCTAAATCAAGTCCTGCAAACCAGTCATCTAAGGTTGAGAAAAAATAATCTCCATGAATCCGGATTCCATCATTGAATAACTGTTTAACAGTTGCTACATATTTTACTAATCTCTCATACACTAATTCTTCTAAATCATTATCTTCTCCCTTTATAAATCCACATAGATTGACTGCCACCTGATAATGGTAATTTGCAGCTGTATTTGGATTTAAACTTTCCAGTTCGAAGTTATGAACGATACTATCGAAGCGTTTCATTATTTCAAATGAATATTCTTTATTATCATGATATATTGATAGAAGCTGGAGTCCAAATCCAATTAGATCCATCATACTTCTATACATCCCAATCTGAGCTGATTTTTCAGCTTTTTCCCTGCACTCGGTCATCCGATAAGCAATTGTAAGCATCAAGCCTTTGTCCTGTAATCGGTTGACATCCATTTCTTCCTCTTCCAAGTCTTCAATTACCTTATCAGCCCTTCCTATCTGTAGATTTACAAGTACCTTTATGTTGACAGCATTGTTACAAAGATTAATATTCTTACTGTCTTCAATGATATGATTGCAAAGTAGGATTACCTCCTCAAATACCTTCTTTATTTTTTCTTCATCACCTGCAAGCTGCGCATGGTTGAGCCATAGCACTGCAATCTTTTCTATAAATGAAAAACAGGAATAATACTTTCTTACTAATAACCTACTTTCCGACATTACGTCATCAAATTTATCCTTACTAAAGCGTTCAGCCAGTCTATGATAATAAAGTTGAATCTGTTCCCTGCTAAGTTGAGGCTCATACCCTAAAAGATTATCCACTGAAACATCAAAAAAGGACGCCAGTTGTGGTAATATTACGACATCCGGCATGGTTGCTCCCGTTTCCCACTTAGAAACAGAAGCCTTTGTTACTCCAATAAACTCAGCCAGCTCCTCCTGTGTAATCTTTTTATTTCTTCTAAGTTGTGTAAGATTCTTACTAAAATTAAAAGTG
>CAZQTM010000067.1:8543-9675 GCA_964595855.1 uncultured Lachnospiraceae bacterium
TTAATCAGTTCATCAAATGCTTCTGTAAACTCATTAATAAACAGTCGCATCATACCAACTCCATTTTCCAACTGAATATAACCATCATACCGCTCCTCTTCGGGGAAATCCCTTCCTGCGGTGATATACCATTCATCACTTGCATGAATAAAATGCAGACCATATTCCTCATAAAATTGCGGTTGATAGCTTTCTATCAAATCAATAACATTCTCTGCTTCTTCTTTTGTGAATAATTCCATTGGGAAAAGTCCATCTCTAAATTTCGTAATTCCTGCCGGAACTACTGAAACACTTCTCATAAAAGGAAGAAACTTTGATAAATCCTTAATCGTTCTCTTTAATTCATCCCCGTCATTTACATTTTTGCAACAAACTACCTGACCATTCATTTCAACATGTCCATCATAAAACTTCTGTAAATATTTCAGCTTTTCACCTGCAAATCGGTTGTTTAGCATTTTACAGCGAAGCTTCGGATTTGTAGTCTGAACTGATATATTAATTGGTGCAAGCTGCATCTTTATGATTCGGTCAATATCCTTCTCATCCATATTTGTCAAAGTAATATAATTACCCTGTAAAAAAGAAAGTCTGGAATCATCATCCTTAAAATACAATGTTTCTCTCATACCTGTCGGCATCTGATCTATAAAACAAAAGATACATTTATTGCTGCAGGATCGATAATCACTCATTAGGTCATTTTCAAATTCAATTCCAAGATCATCATCATAATCCTTATCAATCTCTAAAAGCCACTCTTCACCACTTGGCTTTTTTATCAATACTTCAATGTATTCATCTTTAACCATATAACGGTAATCAAAAACATCTTCTATTTCTTTATCATTCACTGCTAACAGTATATCTCCGGGTTCTATTCCCATTTCCTGCCCGATTGATCCTTGATTTACTTTTCTAATTAAATGATTTATCTTTCTCAACTAATTAACCTCAATATATTATGACTTTTCTTCATTTTGCATTAAGCATAACACAACATTCGACTTTTTCAACAAATAAATATCTGGAATTGAATTGTTTCAATCGCCAAATGTTCAAATAAACTTGACACTTGGCTCATTGTCCGCGCAAAAAAAGAGTGACTAAAAAGTCACTCTTTACAATT
>CAZQTM010000068.1:0-9554 GCA_964595855.1 uncultured Lachnospiraceae bacterium
TCGTAATCCATATTTTCCCTCGCTTCTTCATTTAATGTTTCTGTGTGATTGAATAGCTGATACTCATCTGGAATATTTTCAATGTTTCCATCGTAAACTTCCTCGAATCTGTCCTGCGTATCTCTCACATAACCATAGTCCGTAAATACTCCACCTTCATCCAAGGCAACATCTCTACCGTAAGTTTCATAGTCGATATAATTCTTTAGTGCTTCTGGAACTTCCATAACACCCAGTTCTTCGATATAGAAGCGACCCAGGTCATCATAATTAATTCCTGGATACACTTCATATTTATCAAGATTCTCTGTTAAGTTAATCAAATCCTGAATGCTTCCGGTATAATCGCTAATCTGCATTGCAGCCTGAAAATGCTCATACTCGCTATCACTAAGTTCTTCCAACTTAGAAGCAAGATAATTAAGTTCACTCAGGTTTGCGTATTCTCCCATTTTGGAATAAAGACCTTCAACGTAGCAGTCATAATCAGAAATGAACCATTCCTCATATGGATTGCCAAAATCATCGGTGCTTCCGATTCCAATTCGATCAAATTCATTCTGCAGTTCCTCAGGTGTGGTAGGAAACTTCACCCATTCGCCAACTAACTCTCCCTCGTTATATTTTCCAAGGTTTGTGATAAAGGCTTCGAATGGACAATCGTGATCGTAACTGTACGACATCTCATTTTCCTCCTGAACCGTAATATCAGATCGTCATCTGATTTCGGACATCAAAAAAGCGCCATACCCATCACAATCATGTGATAAGCTGACGCTTCATTTTGTTCCGTATTCTTTTGCAAAAGAAATGGACATCTCGTTTGGGACTTTTTTGTTCCCCGTTCGTTATGTCCATTGTAAATATATCACACTTAAAAACAGATGAAAATGGACAAATGGTGGACATTTGGTAGACATTTGGTGGACATTTCATAATTTACCGATTTAATGATTTGGAGAGCACTCAATGCAGAATCCTGTGCCTGCATCATTTTCATGGTTAATTTGTTTTCCACAATCCGGGCATGTATCATATGCATCCGGAACATCATCATAGTCAGCATCAGAATATGGTTCATATTCGATCTCTTTTAGTTCACCTGATACTATTTCTACCGATTCAAAATCACTATCATCATTATAATCAATGAACGTCTCTATCGTACGTTGTACTTCAACGATAATATTTCCTTCAAATTTATGATAAGCACCTGGAGAAAGTATCACTTGTTTTGTATCATCATCTCTCCCCCAATAATCAAATGATGTTCCTTCTGCTTCTACATAAAATTTGAATTGATATATAATTCTATCATCTTCTCGATCAATCTGCTCTGCTTCAATAAACTCATGATCAATTACCTCTAATTCATCAATTCCCTCTGTACCAATATGAGCACTAAATGATTCAATCAATGATTCACCTGAATAAGTAATATTGTCATTTACTCTTTCAAAAACACTTTCCTCGACCCTCTCAAAGTAGTCTTTATCGGTCAATCTTAATGCAATGTCTATTGCATCAGTTTTATCAATGTGGTAATCATTAGCTACTTGCGCATAAAAAGATACCGATGTAAATGGAAGTATTTCCTTACCAGTATCCTCCTTGAATTCTTTTATCAATGAAGGATGAAATACATTTTCACTTTCCCACCAATCTGGTTTTACATCATCAGTTACAAAAATAATATTTAACTGGTTCTTTTTGGCATAGCTAATTATTTCTTTCCAAATTATTAAATCACTATATTTTCTTATGCCATCTTTATTCTTTGCATCTTTAAATCCTGGTGGTATTTGTTTTTTATATCTCTCTTCACCGTTTTCACATATACTATATAGTTCTGATTGCGAAAATGGTGCAATTCTTCTTTCACATACTACTTCTTCAAATAACTCGCTAATAAGATCTTTTTTTCCCCAAGCATCTGCAATTTGTTCCAAGACGCTTCTATCTTCAAAAAAATTCTCGACCTCTTGTTCTGCTGTTATCATGCTATCCTCAAGTTTTTCACTCAATTCATCGATATCTGGATATTGCAAAGACTTTAAAAGATCGCATGTGTTTGATATTTTTTTCTTTGATAAGTCTATTTGACTTAAAATGTTGGAAGTTGCTTTTTTTACCCTATTCTTCATTGCAAAATATTCTGATTTACAATGTTTTCTATATTCGATATCAACAGTTGCAGGAACAACTATTTTTCCTCTTATTTCATTCAAGCATTTCATAGAAAACTCTGTAAATTCTGGAGAATACCTATACACATTTAAATAAACATTTGTATCACATACAATGATATAATTTTGCTCTAATAAAGATTTAATATTTATTTCTTCCATACCATCATCCTCATTCATTATTGTATTATTTGAATTATTTGGATCCACACTTCCAAATTTCTACATATACGATTGTATTATACCACTTACAGAATTCATAAACCATTTAAACCTAAATTTCAGATTGGTTGGTTCAAAAAAGAGCTACAGACTGGCAAAAATCAGTTCCGTAGCTCTTCAATAATTTCATATTAATATAATTTAGCTCCTGCTGGAATTGCATCATCCAACATCACAAGATTCAGCTTTTCTTCTCCATTCACATTATGAATTGCAGATAAAAGCATTCCACATGACTCCACTCCCATCATTGCTCTTGGTGGAAGATTTGTGATTGCAAGTAATGTCTTTCCTACAAGGTCTTCTGGTTCATAGAATGCATGTACTCCGGAAAGAATTGTTCTTCCGGCTTCTGTTCCATCATCTAATGTGAACTGTAACAGCTTTTTACTCTTTGGTACTGCGATACATTCCTTTACCTTAACAACTCTGAAATCTGATTTAGAAAATGTATCAAAATCTACAGTTTCTTCAAATAATGGTTCAATCTCAATGCCATTTGCTTCGTCAACTGTTTCGGTGGCTACTTCTTCAAACTGATCTTTTACTTCTAATTCCTGATTATCCATTTTACATACTACTCTGCTATAAATTTACACCCTACTGTTTTATCATATATTTCACAAAATTCCAACCAAATATAATACAAACTTATCTGATAGCAGTAAATAAATGTGCAAAGAATATTACCAGAAATGGCCGAAATATCAATGTCATAACAATCAGAATAATCAAAACCAAAATCAGTTTTACTGTTTTCATACACAAGACACCTTATACGCACATGCGTATTCCCTTCTAATTTGTAATTCTATCAATTAACCCTTCTATGAATAATTTTACCTCTGTAGTAAGCAATAGGATCAATACACCAGCTCCAAACATTCCTGCTAATATTCCTGTTTGAAGCCATAATTGATTCATAACAGCCAGCAGTATGCATATTCCCAGAAACAGAAATACAATACCCGCCGCCCAACACTCAATCTTTATAATCAGATCAACTGCAACTCCCATAATCCTTAAAACAATAATAATTGGTAATAAAGCAACCCTTTCTAACATCTTCATAAAATCCTCCCTATCTCGCCCTTGCGTATTGTGGCATATCGAAATTAACTTCTGCCTGATAATAACTTCCTATCGTTGTTGGCGCATTAAACAATGCTGTTAACAGATACTTTTTGATATTCTTTACTTTCGTCGTATTTGATTTCATACATCCCATGACGTAATCAATATGCGAAGAGTTCAGCTTTAACATTTTTGATTTCACCAATTCTGTCGGATAACGATTGCTTGATATTACCACTTCATCTGTTTTTGCTAAAACCATTTCTAAGATCAGATCAACTATCCCCTGCAATATTTCTCCATCATATGGATTCCGTTCCAGAAGAATATCAAAATCAATGTTCTCTTTTATCAATTGCTCATATGCTCTCATCACATCCAATCCATCTTTTTCAGATACGATATGATTAGATTCAGTATTACTAAAATCAGTATTATTATATTTATTCTTATTACATCCCAAATTTGAAACTTCTTGAATGTTATTTTTGGTGATTTCAGAATCATTTTTTTTAACATCCTTGAATGTTGAAAATGAAACTTCTGAGATATATTCTTCTATTTCAGAATCCCCATTATTAACCTTCTGACCATCTTCTAATACAAAGTTTTTTACATAAAGGATGTTTGCTTTTCCCTGACCCTGTCGTTTTTTCTCAATCAAACCGATTCCTGTATCATTCACTAATTCTTGTAAAGAACGTACTGCCTTATTCTTTCCACAGTTCAATAATTCCGCAATTTCTTCAATAGCAAAATAAATATATGCCCTTCCTTCCGCATCAAACCATCCATTTTTAATAGATAATGACATGCGATCTAACATCAGACCATATAAAATTTTTGCTTCACAAGATAATTCTTTAAACATTGGATCTGTAAAGAGAAGCTTCGGTATGCGATAAAAGCTATATGAACTTGCTTCCTTACCATAGAAATAATCAAACTTTATGTGTTGCTCCATTTCAAATCCTCCTTTCGCTGAAGTGCAGATTCTGCACCTCAGGCAGAAGCAGACACAAAATTCTTCACGTACAAATGCGCCGGCATTCCATTTCCTCTTAGTTTCTTCTCTACCAAACCAATTCTTTCCAGTTCAGCCAAGCTATCAATTGCCTTATGTTTGGATACTCTCATATCCTGCTGTATATCCTGTATCGAATAGATAATATACACTCTATTCTCTTCATCAATCCAATGATTCTTATATGAGGTGCCCATCCGGTCGATGAGCATCCCATACAGTAATTTTGCCTGAATAGATAGCAAATCAAATAATTCCTCTGTAATTAATATCTTTGGGATTCTGATAAAATTAAATTGTTCCGCTTGTGACTTCATATAATAATCAAACATTGTTCTGTACCTCCATTTCCACTTTCCATTTTTCAAGAAGTTCTGTTATAATTCGCTCACATTTAGAAGCAGGATAATCTTCTGGAAAATACTTCATTAATCGTTTTTCAGAAAAGCTAACTTTTTTCACTGGTTTCTTTTTTGGCAACGCATCATTCATAATTGAAATGATTGTGTACTGTGCCATATTTTCCAAATTCTTCTGTTCTTTTAAAGCCGTAATTTGTTCAGGCTTAATGCTTCCATTTTCTTTTATGTACTCGTAGATATATTTCTGTGCTTCCTGATCAAAATATGAAATCTCTACACCATTTACCAAGGAAAGTCTTTTACTGTCTACCATATCTAATAATTCAGGAATCAATTCTGTTAATCGAATATATCTTTGAACACTTCTTCCTGTTAATCCACTTCCTTCTCCAACAATGGTAGCTGTCTTTCTTTCAAGAGGACTTAGCTTGTCGACATCATGTCGACATGTTCCTTGATGTCGCATTGCATCCATTTTCATCTTAAGTGAAAATCCTCTTTCACTAGGCAGGATCTCTTCTCTTTGAAGATTTGCATTTACCATAGCGATAATTGCTTCATCATCATTTAGTTCCTTAATAATCGCTGGTATCTTTTTTAATCCGACAATACCAGCTGCATGAAGTCTTCTATGACCAGATATCATTTCATATCCACCTTCATCATCTGGTCTAACAAGTACTGGTGATAAGATTCCCTGCTGTCTAATACTTTCAACAAGATCATCCATCTTATCATCATCTATTACTCTGAACGGATGCTTTTCAAATGCTGATATCAATCCTAATTCTATTTCCGTTGTTCCACTTGTTTCTGGAACACATAACAATTCATCTACGCTTGTAAGTTTTATTTTTGCTCCAACTCTATTAGCCATTGAGAACCTCCTTTGTTAATTCACCATATGCAAATGCCGCTTTTCCTTTTGGATCGTATTTATAGATGCTACTACCTTCCACACTCATTTCAGCTGCTCTGACAGACATTGGTATTTCTGTCTGAAATACTCTGATTGATGATGAATAGGTATCATATACCATTGCAGAAATATCCTTAGCAAAATTTGTTCTATAATCCACCATGGTAAGTAAAATTCCTTCTATTCTTAATTGAGGATTTAATTGGCGTTTTACTCGACTGATTGTTTTAATCAACTGTTGTAAACCTTTTACTGGCAAATACGCAGCTTGAACCGGTATCAAAACACTATCCGCACATGCAAGTGCATTAATTGTCATCATTCCTAATGATGGCATACAATCAATAAGAATATAATCATATGAACCTTTAATCTTCTCTATCATCTGTTTTAAAATCAATTCCCTACTCATAACATTTACCATTGAAATCTCAATTGCTGAAAGTTCTATATTTGAAGGAATAATATCCACTCCTTCGTTATGATGAATCAACACAGCGTCCAAAATGAATTCTTCATCATTTGCAATATTCATCATTAATTTTGCTAACGTATTCTCCATTTCATCTGGTTCCGAATAACCCAAACTTATTGACATGGAACCCTGTGGATCTGTATCAATCAGTAAAACTCTCTTTCCTACTGATGCCAATCCTATTCCTAAATTCACACAGGAAGTTGTTTTTCCTGTTCCCCCTTTTTGGTTAGATACTGCTATGACTTTGCACATAATTTGCCTCCTATTCTTGATACACGCCTTGTTTGTCTAAGATATCTTTCAAATGTCTCTCTTTTTATCCGAACCATCTTGCCTATCTTGTAATAAGCACCTGCTTCTTTTGCCATTCTCAAGAATGGTCTTTCACTAAATCCGTAGTAATCTACTCCTAATTTGATAGTAATGAACTCATGTTGCATAAACATCAGATCAAAATCATCAAGCTTATGAGAATACTTCCATGCATTGCCTGCCATAATTCCTCCATTCCACTTGGCGACATGATGTCGACAAGTTAATTGTTTGCTGTTGGAGCCTCATGAAACTGCTCTAAATACTGATCAAAAATGTCACGATCTAATAGAACGTATCCATCAATTCTATAAATAGCTCCTGCCTTACCTGCCAGCTCTAACAATTTCTTATGGGTCATGCTATAGACAATCTCCGCATCCTTGTATCGTAAATACTTTCTTCTCAACTCTCTGGCTGCCTCTTTGGGCACCGTTCTTCTTTCAATGTCATAATACTGATCTTCCATTGTTTGCCTCCTCGTATAATTTCCGAAATATACTAATTTGAAAAATCTCTGTTTCACTGCTTTGTAATAAATACCTTGTAACGCAAAAAAAGAGCCATTTTCCTGAAATTTCTTTCAAGAAAATGACCCTTTTAGGTCTCTCAATGATTGCCGGATTTTCCCCGAACAACTTATCATCAGTTATTATGCTTCGTCATTATATACGAATTTGTTGTCAATTTGTTGTCAAATCTGTTTTATAGAGGCCTCAAACCCTTGATTTTACTGGGTTTATTTGTCCAAACTTTTCATCGTCGGGAAGAGCAGTACATCGCGAATTGCTGGCTGGTTGGTTAAGAGCATAACGAGTCTGTCAATTCCATAGCCGATACCACCTGTTGGGGGCATACCGATTTCCAAAGCATTTAAGAAATCTTCGTCGGTGTGGTTGGCTTCTTCATCACCAGCGGCAAATGCTGCTTCCTGTGCTGCGAAACGTTCTCTCTGATCAATAGGATCATTTAATTCGGAGTACGCATTACACATTTCACGACAGGTAATGAATAATTCAAAACGTTCTACGTAGTCTGGCTTGTCCGGCTTTCTCTTGGTAAGTGGTGAAATCTCAACCGGATGATCCATAACGAAAGTTGGCTGAACCAAATGTTCTTCTACGAATTCTTCAAAGAAAAGATTTAAGATGTCACCCTTTTCATGACGGTCTTCGTAATGAACTTCTTTTTCATCCGCAATCTTTTTAGCGTCTGCTGTATCTTTAATCTGGTCAAAATCAATGCCCGTGTATTCTTTTACGGCATCAATCATCGTAATTCTCTTAAATGGTGTACCAAGGTCGATTTCAACATCACCATACATAAGCTTAGTAGTGCCACATACTTCCTGTGCTACATGGCGGAACATATTTTCCGTTAAATCCATCATACCATTGTAATCGGTATATGCCTGATATAATTCCATTAAGGTGAATTCCGGATTGTGTCTGGTATCAAGTCCTTCATTACGGAATACTCTTCCGATTTCATAGACACGTTCCATTCCACCAACGATTAATCTCTTTAAGTATAATTCAAGTGAAATACGAAGTTTAACGTCTTCATCGAGTGCATTGTAGTGTGTCTCAAAAGGTCTTGCGGAAGCTCCGCCTGCATTGGAAACAAGCATGGGAGTCTCAACCTCCAAGAAGCCCTGTCCATCTAAATATCGTCTGATAGAGCTGATAATCTGTGAACGTTTTACAAATGTCTCTTTTACATCCTGGTTCATAACAAGGTCAACGTAACGCTGACGATAACGAATGTCTGTATTGGTAAGACCGTGGAATTTTTCAGGAAGTACCTGTAAACTCTTGCTAAGTAATGTGACTTCACTTGCATGAATGGAAGTTTCACCTGTTTTGGTTTTGAATACTTCACCCTTAATACCAATGATATCACCTACATCATATTTTTTGAAATCTGCGTAAGGTTCTTCACCGATACTGTCTCTTGCAACATAAGACTGAATATTTCCTTTTAAATCTGCAATATTACAGAAGGATGCTTTGCCCATAACTCGTTTGAACATCATACGTCCTGCAACGGACACGGTTTTTCCTTCCATGGCATCAAAGTTGTCTTTGATATCCTGGCTATGTGTGGTTACATCATATTTTGTAATCTGAAACGGATCTTTTCCTGCTTCCTGTAAGGTAGATAGTTTTTCTCTTCTTGCCTTTAATATCTGATTAATATCCTGTTCCTGATTCTGGTTGTTCTGTTGATTTGGTTCTCCCATTTCTTTTTCCTTCCTGTAAAATGCGATGATTGCATTTTGTTTTACATATAATTCAAATTTTCTTTTCTATCACATTAATTAGAACGCTGAATCTCAAGTACTTTGTATTTGATGACTCCGGCCTGTGTTTCTACTTCTACTGTTTCACCAATTTTTGCACCAATTAAAGCTTTTCCAACTGGTGATTCATTAGAAATCTTACCCTTTAAGCTGTTTGCTTCTGTAGAACCAACGATCTTATATTCACATTCTTCCTTGTATTCGATATCTAAGATTTTAACTTTACAGCCAATATTGATTTTCTCAAGATCCACTTCTTCTTCTACTACTACTTCTGCATTCTTTAAAATCTTTTCTAATTCTTCAATTCTGGCTTCAATATCGCGTTGTTCGTCCTTTGCTGCATCGTATTCAGCATTTTCAGATAAATCGCCCTGTTCTCTGGCTTCCTTAATTTTCTGAGCAACTTCTTTTCTTTTTACGACTTTTAAATCATGAAGCTCCTCTTCATATTTTTTTAAGCCTTCGTAAGTCAAGATATTTTTCTTTTCTTCCATCGTTATAGTCCCTTTCTCTTAATGCTGAATTTTTTATTCTGATTATTCATTATGTGTGTGTTTAAAATTCCCTCTTTAACTAGGATATTATACCTACGATTCACTATGGTGTCAAGGAAATTAGGCAGGCAGTGGTAGGTAATGTCCGGTCTTTTACACGTAATTTCCCGCTGCATTT
>CAZQTM010000069.1:0-9541 GCA_964595855.1 uncultured Lachnospiraceae bacterium
AAAAAAATACTTGCAATATAATTCGAAATAAGTTACTATATTTGAGTGCCAGTCATAAGGTTGGCAAGATAATGGGCTATCGCCAAACGGTAAGGCAACGGACTCTGACTCCGTCATCTCAAGGTTCGAATCCTTGTAGCCCAGTTCACTGCTCTCGGTTGTTCCCGAGGGCTTTTTTTAACATTGTATACATACAAGATGAGGTAACACATGTATAGTTTTGATACAAGAGTGGGATTTAGCCGCACAGATAGTAATAGAATTATGACAATTGAGGCAATTGTCGACTGCTTTCAGGATTGTTCATGTTTTCAGTCTGAGCATCTGGGAATAGGTTTTGATTATTTAGATTCCTTAAATATGGTATGGATTTTAAACTCATGGCAGATTGAAATTAAAGAGTATCCACATTTTTATGATAAAATTAAGGTAGCGACATTTCCATATGATTTTAGGGGGTTTTTTGGATACCGTAACTTTTTCATAGAAAATGAGAGTGGTGAAAAGATAGTAATAGCGAATTCCGTTTGGACATTAATGGATTGGGAAAAAATGTGTCCTACCAGACTGACCCCTTTGATAATGGAAAGATATCAAAAAGAAGAACGTCTTCCTATGAATTATGAATCAAGGAAAATTATACTTCCTAAAGAGGGTGAAGCAAAAATAGTTAGAAGAGAAAGTATTCAGATTAAAAAATATCATTTAGACAGTAATCAGCATGTCAATAATGGACAGTATATACGTATAGCATTAGAATCTTTAGAGAAAGAAATAAAAATAAAAAATTTAAGAGCTGATTACCGCAAACAAGCTCTCTTAAATGATTATGTAGTACCACTAATTTATGAGAAGAATGGGGTTTATACAATTGCATTATGTGACGAAGAGGATCGTCCATATGCACTAATTGAAGTGGAATAGAAGGAGTCATTATGTTGCTATTAGGTCAGAAACAAAAATTAATAATGGTAAAGCAGGTAGAGTTTGGAGTATATTTAAAAGATCCTAATACAGACGATGAACAGGAGAAAGTATTACTTCCGTCTAAACAGGTACCGGAAGGATTAAAAATAAAAGATGAGGTTGAAGTCTTTCTATATAAGGATTCAAAGGACAGATTGATTGCGACTACGAAAGAACCATTAATAAAGCTTAATGAAGTAAAACGCTTACGTGTGAAAGATATTGGTGATATGGGTGCTTTCGTAGATTGTGGTCTTGAGAAAGATCTTTTTCTACCATTTAAGGAACAAACAATAAAAGTTAAGCAAGGTGATGAATGTCTGGTTGCATTATATATTGATAAAAGTACAAGATTATGTGCAACAATGAAAATCTACCATTATCTGAAAAAAGACAGTATATATAAAAAAGATGATAAGGTAACGGGAATGGTATATGAAATCAGCGATAATTTTGGTGCTTTTGTAGCGATTGATGATATTTATTCCGGTCTGATACCTAAAAAAGAGATGGTTTCTAATCTAAAAGTCATGGATGAAGTGAATGCTCGTGTTACGGCTGTAAAGGAAGACGGTAAATTGGATTTGAGTATAAGAGAAAAGTCATATATTCAGATGAGCATAGATGCAGAAAATGTTATGGAGAGACTGGAAAAATTAGGGGGAGTCATACCTTTTACGGATAAAGCTTCACCAGAATTAATACGTAGCGAAATGAATATGAGTAAGAACGAATTTAAACGAGCTGTTGGAAATTTAATGAAAGCAGGCAAGATAAAAATCACGGAGAAAGAAATACGCAGGATATAGATTACAAAGGGAGATAAACATGGAAAAGAAAGGAATTAACAGACTGTTTTTAATCATTATTCTAATTCATTGTCTAGCTTCTTTCCTCTTGTCATATCTGGCAGCTGGATTTGAACTTGGAATTGTACCCAATATATTGATTAGTGGATTAATAACCTTAATACCCGGATTGGTTTATCTATTTATATATAAATTAAAAAAAAGGAATTACAACCTACAAAACGAAGAAACATTACCACAACGCTTACAGTTTAGGAAAATAAAAATTTCAACTATATTTATGATTATTCTTTTCACATATATGGTCATGCCACTTACAACGGTTATTAATGCGATTAGTATGCTGTTTGTTGATAATACGGTATTACAGATTAGTACTGATGTTTTAAATATGCCATTTATTCTAATGTTTTTTCTAATTGCGATGTATGCTCCCTTTTGCGAAGAACTAATTTACAGAGGAATCATATTTGGAGGTTACAAAAGAGAGACCAACCTCAGAAAAGCGGTATTGTTATCTGCTTTATTGTTTGGGCTTATGCATATGAATTTCAATCAGGCGGGATATGCTTTTGTTATCGGTATTGCTCTTGCCTTGATTGTAGAGGCCACAGGAAGTCTCTGGGCATCGATATTGTGTCATCTTGTGTTTAATGCGCAGTCAGTCTGTATTATGTTTTTAGTTAGTCGGTTTATGCCTGATTTCTACAAAGAGGCTTCCTCTATGAATAATCTGACGACAGACCAGCTATATCTTACTATTGGTGTCTATCTGGTAATTGCAACATTTACAACAGCGATTGCTGTTTGTATCCTTGTATGGATTGCAAAAAATGAAGGAAGACTGGAATCACTAAAGTGTTTTTTCCCTTCAATCGAGAAAAGTAAAGGCAATATTATTACAATATCATTGATTCTTGGCATGCTAATTGCTATTGCTTATATGATATTAGAAGTAATAATTTAAAAAAATTAAAACAAAAAAGGCAGCTGTATTTTAATTCCAGTGGAAGAAAAATGACAGCTGTCTTTTTTGGAATATTCTTATGAATATTCTATACTACCATATCAAAGTTAGAACCAATGCTAGGATTAACACTGCGCTCAAGAGCCGCACTATCCATCATTTTTAAAATACCATTACCATTCTGTTCGGCGTTATCAAGCGTTTTACTTAGAACAGCGGTTCCAACATCTGACAAGGAGTTGCTTTGTGCTAAATCCATGGAAACTAATCCAATATTCATAGTCATGCCCTCCTTATATTTACATATCGACATATTATTTATATAAAGTAATAATATTTATGATGAATTAATAAAAATTTTGTTACTGATACTGACAGATTGAAATATACTACATACTTTGATATACTTATCCGTATATGGAAGGCGGGGTTAGTATGCAGATTAAGGTACTGGGCATTACGTTAAAGGATCTTGGATTACGCGAATCCTTAAGACAAACAGATGTATTTCTTAAAAATGGTGCATTAAATACCATTGCCTATGTTTCTACGCAAAAACTGATACACGCGTCAGAAAATGAGGATGAGAAATCCTGGATGGAAGAACTCGATATGATAGTGTGTGAAGATTCTGATGTTTTGCATGCTGCTGGGATTACAAGTCGTTCAAGAATACGTGAAGTAGAACAGAATGAATATTTGATCGAGTTATTACGAAGGATAAAACATAATAGATATACTACATATTTATTTACAGACACAAAGGAAAACCTTTCTATATTAGAAGATGACCTTCATGAGATAATGAGTGGTCTTCCCATTAAGGGACGTGCCAGTCTTGAGGAGTATGACTATAATAGTGCAAGTATCATAAATGCGATGAATACAGTAGCTCCAATTGTTATTATATCAAAATTCCCATATCCTCAGGGGACGCGCATGATGCACGAGTATAAAATGCTTCTTAATGCAGAAATCTGGATTACACTACCGGATCATATTAATGCTTTAAAAAGGCGTACACTGATTAAGAGATTAGAGCAGAAAATATATCGTAGGCAGTTTGTAAAAAAGATTAATCATTTTCTGAAAGAAGATGAGACGAAATTGGAAGGTGAAAAAGATAATACAGAAATGTAGACAAGTGGCCCACATCAAATTGTGGGCCATTTCTTTCATTTAGCATGGAATCAGGAAAAACTTTAATTTACTATAAAAATATTGTATAGGTTGTACAAAATAGTAATTTACAAAAAATAACAAAAAAATAAAAAATTGCATAAAAAACTACAGGATAACTATAGATTTTTTCGTTATTTTCTATTAATATAGAAGATAGTGTAATTAGTAAGTTAAAAAGTTTCTATAAACATATTGTAAAAAGACACAAAAGTGAATGGGACAGATGATTTCTGCCATAAGGCAAAGGAGAGGGTTATATGATATCAAACCAGATTTTGCAGAATACAATTGAAGGATTAAAAACGATAGCAAGGATAGAGCTTTGTGTGGTCGATGTGGATGGTAAGATTATTGCATCTTCTACTTCAGAAATGGAACACTGTACCTTGCCTGCAATGGATTTTGCTCATTCACCAGCAGACAGCCAGGAGGTTGCAGGATGTCAGTTCTTTAAGATATTTGATGAACAACAGTTGGAATATATACTAGTAGCGGGTGGATCTGGAGAAGATGTATATACATTGGGAAAGATGGCTGCATTTCAGATTCAGAATCTGTTAGTAGCATACAAAGAGCGCTTTGATAAAGATAATTTTATTAAAAATCTTTTATTAGATAACCTTCTTCTTGTAGATATTTTTAGCCGTGCTAAGAAGCTGCATATACAGGCTGATGTTAGAAGAGTAGCTATGATTATCGAAGGTAATAATGGCAGGGATAATAATGTTCTTGAACTTATGAGGTCTAATTTTGGCAGCAATAATAAGGATTTTATAACCGCTGTTGATGAAAATAATGTTATCGTTGTCAAAGAACTTTATGATACAGAAACGAATGAAGAAATAGAAAAGGTTTCAAAAGGATATAAAGCTTTTCTTGATAAAGAAGGTGTGCGTAATGTACGCATTGCATATGGTACAGTCGTTAAAGAAATAAAGGAAGTCAGCAGTTCATATAAAGAGGCTAAAATGGCCTTAGATGTCGGTAAAATATTCTTCGATGAAAGAAACATTATAGCATATAGCGAACTGGGAATAGGACGTTTGATATACCAATTGCCGATTCCACTTTGCAAAATGTTTATCAAAGAGATATTTGGTGGAAAGAGCCCGGATGAATTTGATGATGAGACATTAATGACTATTATGAAGTTCTTTGAAAATAGCCTTAATGTATCAGAAACTTCAAGACAATTATTTATTCATAGAAATACACTTGTATACCGCCTTGATAAATTACAAAAAACTACGGGTCTTGATTTAAGAGTATTTGAAGATGCGATTACCTTTAAAATAGCATTGATGGTAGTGAAGTATATGAAGTACATGGAGACTTTTGAATATTAGGAGAGTGAATTAAGTTGGCATTGAGTAAAAATAAGAAATCAAAAAAATCAATTAATCCGGATGACTTAATTGTTCTGGATAACGTTACAAAGTCATACTCTACGGGGGCACCTGCATTAAATGGTGTGAACCTAAAAGTAAAAAAGGGTGAGTTTGTTTTTATTGTTGGAGATAGTGGCTCTGGTAAATCAACTTTAATTAAATTGTTGCTAAGGGAACTTTTACCAACAAATGGTGAAATTTATGTAAATGCGCAAAGTCTTCAGAAATTAAAAAGAAGACAGGTACCCAAATACAGAAGAAACCTCGGGGTTGTTTTTCAGGATTTCAGATTATTGAAAGACAGAAATGTTTATGATAATGTAGCATTTGCACAACGTATAGTATTAACCCCTACAAGACAAATAAAAAGAAATGTGCCGGCTATATTAGCGATTGTGGGTCTTGCCGGAAAATATCAGGCAAAACCAAAGCAGCTTTCGGGAGGGGAACAGCAGAGAGTTGCCATGGCAAGGGCTTTGATTAATAAACCGCCTATTTTACTTTGTGATGAACCAACAGGAAATTTGGATCCAAAAAATTCATGGGAGATTATGAAACTGCTAGAGCAGATTAATAAACGAGGAACTACTGTTTTAGTAGTTACACATAACAGGGAAATTGTAAATGAAATGCAAAAGCGAGTAGTCACGATGAAAAAAGGCATTATTGTAAGTGACGAAGAAAAAGGTGGTTATATCGATGAGGATTAGTACATTCTTTTATACATTAAGGCAGGGAATTCGCAATATTTTTAGAAATGCGTGGTTCTCCCTTGCATCTATTGCAACAATTAGTGCGTGCTTGCTCCTATTTGGTATTTTCTATTCTATAGTTGCCAACTTTCAGAATATTGTTAAGACGGCAGAAGAGGGAGTATCTGTTACGGTATTCTTTGATGAAGGAATCAGTGATGAGAAAATTAAAGAAATTGGTGATTTAATAGGAAAACGCGCTGAGGTATCAAGAATCAACTACGTTTCTGCAGATGATGCATGGAATAGTTTTAAGGATGAATATCTGGGAGAATATGCAGAGGGATTTACAGAAAATCCTTTGGCTGATTCAGCTAATTATGAAATCTATTTAAATGATGTATCTATGCAGCAAAGTCTTGTCACATATCTGGAATCCGTTGAAGGTATCAGGGAAGTAAATCGTTCTGAAGTAACTGCAAATGCATTAAGCGGAGCTAACAAACTGATCAGTTATATATCAATTGGCGTTATTGTAATTCTTCTCGCTGTTTCCATTTTCCTAATTAGTAATACGGTTATGATAGGAATATCTGTTAGAAAAGAAGAGATTAATATTATGAAATATATTGGGGCTACGGACTTTTTTGTCAGGGCACCATTTGTGGTGGAAGGCTTGATTATTGGTTTAATTGGTGCATCCATTCCCTTGGGTATTATTTACTTCATCTATAATAATGCTATTACGATGATACTGGAGCGCTTTTCAGTGTTAGGCGATATATTGACATTTTTGCCGGTTGAAACAGTTTTTTCAACACTCTCTCTTGTTTCTCTTGGTTTGGGAGCAGGAATTGGATTTATTGGAAGCTTTATAACGGTTAGAAAACATTTAAGGGTTTGATTTTATGATAAAAAAAGGAAGCAGAATCATCTGTGGCATATACGCAATTGCGATACTTGCATTAACATTAAAAAATATATCATATGCTTCCACTGAAATAGAAGAGAGTATCAGGCAAAAGCAGGAAGCTATTAAACAGGCAGAAGAAGATAAAAAGAAACTTCAGAGTGGACTGACTGACATTCAGACAATTGTCAAAGGGTTAGAGAGTGAAAAAAGTGACCTGGAAACATATGTAACGAAACTGGATGCCAATTTGACCAGTGTAGAAGCAAAAATTGAAGAATTAAAAACTCTGATCTCAAAAAAAGAAGAAGAGATTGACAAAACCAAAAAGGACTTAAATGAAGCTGAGAAAAGAGAACAAGATCAATATGAAGCCATGAAGGCTAGAATCAAGTTTTTATATGAAAAAGGCAATGTTTTTTATATGGAACTTCTGTTTACATCTTCAAGCTTTGGTGAATTTGTAAATAAAGCCGATTATGTTGAAAAGTTATCTGACTATGACAGTAAAATGCTGGAGGAATTTAAACAGAACCGAGAGTTTATTGAGACATGCAAGGAAGAACTTGAAGCAGAAGAATCACTTTTAAGTGAGGCAAAAGCGAAGGTTGATGCGGAACAGCAGAATCTGGAAGGGCTGATTTCAACAAAAGAAAACGAGATCAATAAGTATGAAGGCGATATTTCAAATAAGCAACAGGCTATAAAGGAATATGAGGCAGATATAGCAGCACAAACAGCGACTATTCAGGCATTAGAAGCAGCTGTAGCTGAAGAAAAAAGAAAACTGGAAGCAGAAAATGGAACATCCATAACCTACGATGGTGGTATGTTCAAGTGGCCGGCTCCTTCATATAAAAGAATATCAGATGATTATGGAACAAGAATTCATCCTATACTTGGCATTGAACAGTTTCATAATGGAATTGATATGGCGGCACCAGGGGGATCCCCAATTTTAGCTGCATATGATGGCGAAGTAGTTGCGGCAGACTATAATAGTTCTATGGGTAACTACATTATGATCAATCATGGGGATGGTTTGTATACAATTTATATGCATGCATCAGCACTTTATGTTTCCCAGGGCAGTACCGTTGCAAGGGGGGACAAAATAGCGGCTGTTGGTTCGACCGGCAGATCTACGGGTAATCACCTCCATTTCAGTGTACGTTCTAATGGAAGTTATGTAAGTCCCTGGAATTATCTGAGTAAATAGATAATAAGTAAATGTATGCCTATGAGGGGGAAAACATATACTTAAAGGAAAGGTATCTCTTTTTGCAAAGAAAGAGAACCGGAGGAGAGAAACGTGGATGAGAATATGACCCAGGTTAACAAGAGTAGTGAATTACAGAATGATTTAGAAAATACTCCACAGGATAAAAACACAGGCAATGGTAGTGGAAAAAAGTTTTTAGCTGGTCTGCTCAGTGGAATTTTATTAATGGCACTGATATTCGGTAGTGTTTATATAGGTAAACAAATTTATACCATCTATCTTTATAAACAGACGACTGCGAAGACAGAAGCAGATAAGTCAGAGGAGATAATTAGTGCAGATACAAATCGTAAGATGAAGGTTATTGAGGATACAATTGAAAAATATTATCTTGAAAAAGTGGATACGGATGCATTACAGAATGGTATCTACTCTGGAATGGTAAGCTCCTTACAGGATCCATACTCTACTTATTATTCTCAGGAAGATCTGGAGCAGATGAAAATGGATACAGAGGGCGTCTACTATGGAATAGGTGCCTATGTTGGAATAGATAAAAGTACCCAGATGTGTGCAATCAGCAGCGTAATTCCCGGTACTCCGGCTGAGGAAGCAGGGGTGCGTGCAGGAGATATCATCTATAAAGTTGACGGGACATCCACACAGGGAATGGAGACAACGGATGTAGTCAAGTTGATAAAGGGAGAAGAAGGTACGAAAGTACATCTTACAATTGTTCGAGAGAATGAGAACGATTTTCTTGAAATGGACGTGGAACGCAGAAAGATAGAAACTCCTACAGTCAATTATGAAATGAAAGATAATGGAATTGCTTATATACAGATAACAGAGTTTGATGAGGTAACTACGGATCAGTTTACGGAAGCTATAGCTGTTTGCAAAGAATCAGATATGAAAGGTATGATTCTTGATTTAAGAAGTAATCCAGGGGGAAGTTTAAGTGTTGTCTGCGATATTGCACGAAAGATTTTACCCAAGGGACTGATTGTTTATACAGAAGACAAATATGGACAGAAGGAAGAATACAGCTGTGATGGTACTAATGAATTGACAGTACCACTAGTTGTACTGGTAAATGGATATAGTGCCAGTGCTTCTGAAATTTTGGCGGGTGCAATAAAGGATTATGGAATTGGAACACTTATTGGTACGCAGACTTTTGGAAAAGGAATTGTACAGAGAATTATTGCATTATCGGATGGATCGGCTTTGAAACTTACGGTAAGCAAATACTATACACCCAAGGGCAAAAATATTCATGGAATAGGAATTGAACCAGATCAGAAAGTTGAGTTTGATGCAGACTCTTATTATGATAAGGGGATAGATAACCAACTAAATGCGGCAATGGATTATATAACCAGTAAAGAAAAATAAAACAGAA
>CAZQTM010000070.1:0-5352 GCA_964595855.1 uncultured Lachnospiraceae bacterium
ATGTTCTTTTTTCATTTTAATATAAATATAATTAAAATAAGAAACCATAAAAGAGTTACCATGACATCTGAAGATATTAATAGAATATATAGTAATGATTATGTTGATATTTTTTTAAATTATAGTGGAGATTTATCAGTTCTGGATCAATATAAAAATTATACAGTTAATATAATTAATTTCTTCTTTGCAGTTGTATATCTTCCGGTTGATCAATTGACGGAAGATATAATGTCGAAGAGGGGTTATGCAGCAATACCATCATTATTTGGATTAGGTAGTCAAACAAGCATGGAATCATCCGGAATACCACGCATTCGCAGTATTCCGAATTTTAATTTAAGAGGAGGAGGGGTGTTAATCGGTATTGCTGACACCGGCATTGACTATACAAACCCAATTTTTCAGTATGCTGATAAAACAACTAAAATAGCCAGAATCTGGGATCAAACGATTAGAAATGAAAATAATCCTGAATACTTGACTTACGGAACAGAATATTCCAAAGAGCAGATAAATGAAGCATTACAAAGTGAAAATCCATACAATATAGTACCATCCAGGGATGAGATTGGCCATGGTACAATGATTGCCGGAATCGCAGCAGGTAATGAAGTGCCTGAAAGCGGATTTTATGGGGTTGCCCCTGATTCGGAATTGGTAATAGTAAAACTTAAGCAAGCAAAGCCAAATATAAAGGAATATTTTAGATTGCCTGAAGATGCAATAGTCTATCAGGAAAATGATCTGCTTTTTGGTTTACAGTATCTGATAGATTATGCTAATAAAGTTAGAAAGCCGATAGTTCTATGTGTTACGGTTGATACTTCACAATATGCACATGACGGAAGAGGGACAACAGGCATGTGGATATCGCTGAAGTCAAGTATGCCGGGAACAGCAACAGTAACTGGTGTAGGAAATGAAGGAAATGCAAGAAGGCATTTCTTCGGATTAATAAAGGAAGGCATGGAATATGATACTGTAGAATTAAACGTAGGTGCAAATGAAAGTGGATTTTCTATGGAATTATGGGGCACTTCACCAGATCGCTTTTCGATAGATATCACATCACCTTCCGGTGAATATATTCCACGAATAGACATTAGGTTAGATGAGACCAGAGAACTTTCATTTATTTTTGAACCGACAAAAATTTATGTGGATTATCAGATGGTAGAGACTCAAAGTGGTGATCAATTAATATTACTACGGTTTTCTCAACCAACACAGGGAATATGGAAATTTAAAGTTTATGGAAGCGGAATATATCCAATGATTTATAATATATGGCTGCCAATGAATGATTTCGTGGGTCCGGATACTTTTTTTGTTCGGTCAGACCCATATATTACACTTCTTTCACTGTCTTGTTCAGATGTACCGGTTACAGTAACTGCCTATAATCCGGATGATGAAAGCCGATATATTGACGCAGGAAAGGGGTATACACGTACGAATATGATAAAGCCCGATGTTGCTGCACCCGGAGTCAATATAGTAAGCCCTTCACTGAATCAGGGCTTCATTGAGGTTACAGGTACCAGTACAGCAGTAGCGCATACGGCAGGTATAGCTGCAATGCTGCTTGAGTGGGGGGTAGTAAAAGGAAATTATCGGAGAATGAGCTCTCAGCAAATAAAAGTTTTTCTGATTCGTGGAGCAAGAAGAAAAGCGGAAATTACTTATCCTAATCGTGACTGGGGATATGGAATACTTGATATATTTAATGTCTTTGACAGTATAAGAGGCGGAATATAGCAGTAAATAGGATTCATTCATTATGATACGTTGATAGGAGATGATAATTTTGGTGCCGGAAGACAGATTTAAGATTACCAGTAATGAATATATGGATTTACTTATTAAGCGTGGGGGTATTTATGATATCTTCGAACAATATGGAGACTTATCGGAACAGATTATGAATCCGATATATTCTGTAATCTATTTACCGGTATCTATGGTATCCACTCAACTAATTAGAGATTTTGGCTATGCAGCAGTACCAAAGTGTTATACATTAATGAACGAGCAGAGCCTGGCAGCATCTGGTATTCCAAAACTGCGTGGTATTCCGGCATTTAATTTGCGAGGACAGGGTGTTATTGTGGGTATCGTTGATACAGGTATAGATTATACCAATCCGGTATTTCTAAATAAAGACGGAACAACTAAAATTTTAGCTATTTGGGATCAAAGTATAGAGAGTGAAGATCAATATCCCCAAATTGACCCTCCGTCTTATTATGGAACAGAATATACTGCAGATCAGATTAATCAGGCTTTAAATAGTCCTGATCCACTGCAGGTTGTTCCAAGTGTTGATGATAACGGTCATGGAACTATGCTGTCCGGCATTGCAGCTGGTTCCGAAGATAATGAAAATGATTTCAGTGGTGTTGTGCCGGATGCAGATCTCTTGGTTGTGAAACTCAAGCAGGCAAAAAGAAACCTTACTGAGTTTTATGCAATACCTCCGGATGTTCCCTGTTATCAGGAAAACGATATGATTTGGGCTCTTCAGTATTTAGTTGATACATCGAGAAAACTTAAGCGTCCAATAGCAATATGTATAGGAGTAGGTACTTCTCAGGGTTCCCATGGCAGGTACGGATTTCTTAATACATCGGTATCAACTATAGCTGATTTTCCGGGAGTCGCATTGACGATTGCCGCAGGAAATGAAGGCAGAGCCAGAAGGCATTTTTACAGTGTGCTTGAGCCTAACGAATCTGTTCCGGTAGAATTGAATGTGGGAGCGAATGAAACCGGATTTACAATGGAGCTTTGGGGAAATCCGCCATTGATATATACAATGGATATATTGTCACCGAATGGTGAATATATTCCATCAACTTTGGGTGGGATTGAAGAATCTCGTACAATAAATTTTATTTTTGGAAGGACGATAATTAATTATGACTATGTCTTGATAGAGGAGGAAACTGGAAGGCAGGTCATTATATTACGGTTTGTTAATCCGGAACCGGGGACATGGAGGTTTCAGGTTACAGGAAGAGGGGATCTAAAAGGAGATTTTCATGTGTGGCTGCCTGCCGGTAATTTTATTACGGGGGACACCTATTTTTTAGAACCTAATCAATATACAACAATAACATCTCCGGCTAATACGATTGGACCAATTACAGTTACAGCCTATAATTCAAATTCAGGCACCTTATATCCAAACTCTGGAAAGGGATTTTCAATTTTTAGTATGATAAATCCTGATCTAACGGCTCCTGGGGTGAATATACAGTGCCCTTCACTTAATCATGGTTTTACAACTCTTACAGGTACGAGTGCAGCTGCAGCACATACAGCCGGAATAACAGCGATGGTACTTGAATGGGGGATTGTTGAGAATAGATATCCTGGTCTGGATACTATTGGTATAAAGAATTTCCTTATTCGTGGAGCACAAAGAAGCAGCCAACTTCTGTATCCTAACCGTGAATGGGGCTATGGAATTATTGATGTTTTTAATGCCTATGACAATTTTAGATCTAATAGTTAATATAATAAACATACGGTGAAAACAATGGAGCATGAAGAATGACTCCATTTTTTATGCGCGGACAATGAGCCAAGTGTCAAGTTATTGAATATAATGTACTGGTATGGAATAAGAATATAAGGAGATTTTTGCATGAGTGATAGTAGGGTTATGATAAATTTAATAAACAATAATATAAACGAAATAAATGACATTATTGACTGTTTATATACAACAAGAAACTCTTGTGTAAAAAATCAACTTTTAAATAACTTGCGTAAAAACATATCCAATCTTTCTATGTTGGTGCAGGGCTTAGAGAATAGTGAAATAACTAATAATCCAGAGCTAGATACAATGAGAACATTTACAGAAGATGAGTTATCCTTGTATAACGGGAAAGATGGTAACCCAGCGTATGTAGCGGTAAATGGTATGGTATATGATGTGACAAATACTGCAGCTTGGGGAGGAGCAACGCATTTCGGACTTGTGGCAGGTACTGATGTAACCAGTCAATTTGCTTCATGTCATGCAGGTCAGCAGATTTTAAGTAAATTAAAGGTGGTTGGGAAGGTGGTTGAATGAATCAGGTTAATAGTAATTGCCCTAATTTTAACACTAGGTTAGAGACGACCTCTGTGCTTGTTGATAAAGTAATTGAATCAATAAAACTAAATAAAATAAAGAAAAAAAACTTAATTTGGCTTGAGCTTACAGGGTGTTCAGGAAACATCATCTCTCTTCTTGATGGGGCAAATCCAGATTTTAAAAGTCTTGCAACTCAAATGGTTAATTTGATATATAGCAACAGTCTGATGGTTTCTGAAGGTGAAGCTGCCATGGAAAAACTGTTTAGTATTATCGATGACGATTACATATTGGCTGTTGAGGGAGCTGTTTCAACAAAGGATAACGGCTTGTACAATGTTATTGGAAGATGGAGAGGGTATCCTGTAACCGCTTATGAAGCAATAAAAAAATTCGGTGAAAAAGCAGCACACGTCATTGCCGTGGGTACATGCGCTTCTGATGGAGGAATTTCGGGCGCAAGACCAAATCCGGCGCAATGCGTTGGCATTCAAAATCTACTTGATAGAAAAGTTATTAAGCTTCCGGGTTGCCCATGTAATCCTGACTGGTTTATGGGAACACTGGCTTATATTATGCTTTTTGGAGAACCTGAGCTGGATAACAGACAAAGGCCGGTTATGTATTACAGCACATTAATTCATGATATATGTCCCCGTAGGAAATATTTTGATAATGGAATATTTGCATCAAAGCTTGGCGAAAAAACCTGTATGTTTAAGCTTGGATGTAGAGGACCAGTTACAAGAGTTGCTTGCCCAGTTACAAAATGGAACGAAGGTGTAAACTGGCCCATTGGCAACGATTGTCCTTGTATTGGTTGTGCAATGTTTGGCTTTCCCGATAAAATGGAGCCGTTTATCAGTTATAACACTACATAGGAAAGGAAAAAGAATGAAAAGAGTTAAAATCAGTCCTGTTACACGAATCAGCGGTTTTATGGAAATAGACGCTACGATTGATAATAACGTTATAATAGATGCCAAAACAGAAGGCTTGCTTTTCAGAGGATTTGAAAAAATGCTTGAGGGAAGAAGTCCTTTTGATGCCATATATTTTACACAGCGTATATGCGGAATCTGTTCAGCAGCTCATTCACTCACCTCTACACTGGCTTTGGAAAATGCTATGGGTATTATTCCTTCTGAACAAGGTAGATATCTGAGAGATATAATCCATGCGTGTGATATCCTTCAAAATCATATTAGGCATTTTTATCAGTATACAGCCCCTGATTATATAAGGTTACCTGAAGGAAACAC
>CAZQTM010000070.1:5452-8213 GCA_964595855.1 uncultured Lachnospiraceae bacterium
GGCATTTTTATCAGTATACAGCCCCTGATTATATAAGGTTACCTGAAGGAAACACTCTTTTTGAAACTGACCACAATGACTTTAGGCTGCCAAAGAAAAAAAATGATTTAATTGTTCAGCACTATTTTGATTCTCTCGATTACAGCAGAAATGCACACGAAATGCTGGCAATTTTAGGTGGAAAAGCTCCACATAATCACGGAATTTTCATTGGTGGAATTACTACACAAGCAACACCGGAAAAAATAAAGCAACTGTGTTTTCTTTTAAAAGATATTAGTGATTTTATTAGCCAAAAAATGATACCAGATGCTTATACCATTGCTGAATACTATAAAGAGTACTTCAATATTGGCCGAGGTTATGGAAATCTACTGACATATGGTTTATTTAACGGATATGAAAAGTTAGGAACACTTTTAGTTAATCCTTCCGTATACAGTGACGGCAAGATTATGAAACTTGATCCAATGGAAATCACTGAAAATATTTATTCATCTTGGTACGTAGCAAATTCTGATACATATACTCCTTATCAAACAATTGCTGAACCAAGCATGAAAAAGGGTGATGCCTATTCATGGGTTAAAGCTCCAAGGTATAGAGGGCTTCCTTATGAGGTTGGTCCGTTAGCAAGAATGTGGCTTTCTGGTGAATATAGGAACGGAATATCTTCTATGGATAGAACGCTGGCAAGA
The DNA here is from genome assembly GCA_964595855.1 of uncultured Lachnospiraceae bacterium. Lineage (GTDB taxonomy): Bacteria > Bacillota > Clostridia > Lachnospirales > Lachnospiraceae > RGIG8767. The sequence continues at coordinate 6,151 of CAZQTM010000070.1, forward strand.
GTTCTGGAGGCAAAGAAAATAGCAGATATTGTTTTTACGCTGCTTAATAATCTTATTCCGGGTGTTTCTGTTCAAAAAGAATATATAGTCCCCAAAAGTGCTCAGGGAGCAGGTTTAATTGATACTGCACGAGGTGCTTTAGGTCATTGGATTAAAATAGAAGATAGTGTAATATCCCTTTATCAAATTATTACACCGTCTGCATGGAATCTTTCAACAAGAAGCGAAGATAATTTACCGGGACCAGGTGAAAAGGCTTTGATTGATACAATAATAAATGACTCAAGTTCTCCAGTTGAGATTGGAAGAACGATACGCTCATTTGATCCATGTGTCTCCTGCGCCACTCATGTTTACTCAAATGGTAACTTAATAAAAACCATGCAGGTGGTGCCATAATGAAACGAATCGTTGTAATAGGCATTGGAAGCGTAATTATGCGTGATGATGGAATTGGCTCAAAGGTTGTCAAAACATTTGAACATAGTCTTCATACACATAATATTACTTCAATAGTTGGAGAAACAGACTTTCAATGTTGTTATGATGAAATTAAGTCAGATGATTTTTTAATTATAATAGACGCTATGACTCAAGGAAAAGAACCCGGAAGTATTGAGGTAATGTGTCTTAGTGACGCATTAAAAAATCGTAGAAAACTACGAACACAACATGAATTCAGCCTTTTTGACTTAATTGAACTACATTATCCCAAAATAGAAGGTTACTTTATTGGCATTGAAGCAGCCGAAATAGGATTTGGTTTTGAATTTAGTGATCCTTTGCAAAAGTGTTATGATCAAATTTGTGATTCGGTATTAAACACTATATTAAATATAAAGGAGAAAATTGAGCATGCATGACACACACTTGATAGAAAAAATATATCAATCTATTATTACTCTTTGTATGCAAAATTCAATTATAAAAATAAATGAAATAAATATAGAAGTTGACGAAGACAGCCATATTGATGGACCACATCTTTTATCTCATTTAAAAGATAGGGACAGTGAGAGGTTCGGCGATTGGACAGTAATAAACGTTGAAAGTAAGCCATACGAAAAACTTACAGCAGTTATAAAAAGTATAGACGGTGATTGCAGTGAGTGATGCAAATAGATATATCATTACTCTAACCGGTATTGTTCAGGGAGTTGGATTTCGACCTTTTGTATACAGAATAGCAAGTCGTTTGCAACTTAGTGGATGGGTGGAAAACAGGGGCTCAAGAGTTATAGTAGAGGTTGAGGGAAAAGAAGATAGTATCAATGAATTTATTTATATTCTGCAAAATGAAAATCCAAGTAATTCTGCCATTGCAGACTTACAAATAAAATCTCAACAAGTTTATGGATACACTGAATTTTCAATAAAAACCAGTGATACTGAAGAGAATACAGCAAATTTCTTGCCTGCAGATATAGCAGTATGCGAAAGTTGTATAAAAGAATTTAATACGTTAGGGAACAATCGTTTTCAATATCCTTTTATAAGCTGTACAAATTGTGGGCCAAGATATTCTATTATAAGCAGCCTGCCGTATGACAGAGAAACCATTTCCATGTCTGAATTTAAAATGTGCCCACAATGCATAAGTGAATATCGTACTCCAAGTAATAGAAGATTTCATGCTCAAACAAATTGCTGTGGTGATTGTGGACCAGTGCTAAAATTGTTGGATGCTCATGGAAACACAGTGGATTCATCTGAGTGTGTAAAGCTTGCCAGCCAGTTGATTTGTCAAGGAAAAATCCTTGCAGTGAAGGGAATCGGAGGATATCATTTATGTTGCAACGCAAAAGATTTGACGGCTGTGCAAAGACTTAGAAAGCTAAAACATAGACCGCATAAGCCATTGGCAGTAATGGCTCGTAATATTGAATCAATTTATAAGATTTGCAAAGTGTCAAAAAAAGAAAAAGAAATTTTAACAGGAAGTAAAAAACCAATATTATTGCTAGAAAAAAAAACGCCAGAGTATTTACCTTGGGATATTGCACCAAACCAAAAAAAAATTGGAATTATGCTTCCCTATGCACCACTTCAGTTTCTTCTTTTTT
>CAZQTM010000070.1:8313-9497 GCA_964595855.1 uncultured Lachnospiraceae bacterium
CCAAGAGATACTTGTTCGGTGTGGACGTGGTTACGCTCCATTGACAATACCAATAGAAACTGAAAACAAGGTTTTGGCAGTTGGCGCTGAGCAAAAATGCTCTTTATGTATTACTGAAAATGGCTATGCCACAGTAAGTCAATACATAGGAGATCTAAATGAATATCAAACTTATAAAGTTTTTAATAGGCAAATTAAGCATTTTAAAAGTTTATTTAGTTACTGTCCGGATTTATATGCTTACGATTTGAATCCGGATTATCTTTCTACACGCTATGCAAAAGAACAAGTCGGTGAAAAAATTGCAATCCAGCATCATCATGCACATATGGCTGGCTGTATGGCTGAAAACAAATTGTCAAATATGGCGATAGGAGTTATATACGATGGAACGGGACTGGGTACAGATGATGCTATTTGGGGCGGAGAGTTTTTTGTAGGCTCACCTTCTGAATTTAAAAGAGTTGGGCATCTTAAATATGTAACTCTTCAAGGAGGCGACAGTGTAGTAAAGGAACCATGGAGGTGCGCGTCATCCTATCTGTTAGCCATTGATGTTGATCCACATGAATTTTTACCCAAAATAAATTTATTGGCAATGGATATGGTTAAGTCTGCGATTAAGAATAAAATTAAGTGTTTTAAATCGTCTAGTATGGGGAGATTTTTTGACTGTGTTGCAGCACTATGTGGGTTTGAAACACAAATCACTTATGATGCGCAGGCGGCAATTGAATTAGAGAGTATTGTTAATGAAGAAATTTATGATTTTTATAAATATTGTATTCATGATACCGAAGATGGTTTTGTATTAGAATATGAGGATATTTTAAAAGACATTTTAAGAGATATAAGAAAAAAAGAACTAAAGTCCATAATATCAACAAAGTTTCATAACACGTTGATTGAATCTACCGCAAAATGTGTATGTAAAATCCGCGAAAAAACAGCAATAAATGATGTTATACTGAGCGGCGGAGTTTTTGAAAATGTATATTTACTTGAAAGACTTGCTTCTAAACTTAGAAATTTACAATTTAACGTTTATTATAATCGGTTAACACCTTCAAATGACGGTGGAATTTCTTTTGGACAGGTGGTGGCTGCCGGTTCCATTTTAAAGGAGAATTAGTATGTGTCTTGCGATTCCGGGAAAGGTGATTAGCATTGATAGCGCTCATGCG
>CAZQTM010000071.1:0-9307 GCA_964595855.1 uncultured Lachnospiraceae bacterium
TAAAATAAATGCTTTGTTTTATGACTGTATTTAAATCCCCAGCCATAAGAATTGCATACATTATTCTTCACCACTGGTCACCTTATTAATTACTTGCACTTTCAACTGTATGTTTCAAAAGTACGGATGTCGTTACTGTTCCCACACCTCCCGGTACCGGGCTGATTGCCTTTACGATATCCTTTACCTCATCGTACTTAACATCTCCACACAATTTCCCTTCCAGCATGTTAATACCAACATCAATGATAATCTGCCCTTCCCTGACATAAGAAGCATCTATCATTTGTGCAACCCCTGCGCAGGCAAATATGAGATCAGCTTCTTTGCATCTCTCTTTTAGGTTCTCTGTTTTTGTATGGCATATGGTAACTGTTGCATTTTCTTTTAAAAGCATCATGGCTAGAGGTTTCCCGACCACCATACTTCTTCCTACCACAACAGCACGCTTCCCTTTTAAATTAATTCCATAAAAAGAAAGCATCTCCATAACTGCCTGGGGCGTACAGGGTGCATGTCCCATTCCATCCTGAGCAAATACATGGGCACTGTTTACACTCCCCATACAGTCTACATCTTTCCCAGGTGAAACAAGTTCACGAATTTTCTCTTCATCTATTGTCTTTGGTAAGGGACGAAATACCAGAATACCGTGTACGGAATTATCCTGATTCAAACGATGAATCCCTGCTTCCAGTTCATCCTGTGATACCGAATCGGGATAAACAACACTTGTCACAAGAGCATTGACAGATGAGAATCGCTTCATTAATCCTCTTTCATAGGAGAGATCATCTTCCCTTTCTCCTACACGTACAACTGCTAACTTTGGAACAATTCCTTTTGTTTTCAGTTTGTCCATCTGAGTTGCAACATCATCTGCTATCTGTTTCACAACAGGCATACCTTTTAGTTCCTGCATATCAAATCATTCCTTCCAGTATTTTTCTATATACGATATTACACCTTTCAACTCCATCACGAACTAATTTTTCAGCCTGATTATTATAACTTTGAGCCAAAGTACGGTTTTTCATGGATTTTGTATTAATAAAAATATTCATAACTGCACCTTCATAAGCTGCCCTGCATGCGGTAGCTGCTACTGCAACATCACTGATTGCAAGTTTCGAACCGATAACGCATAAATCTTCCATAATAGGGAGAATCTCTTCTAGGTCTTTTAGAATCCCCATGGGAGCTTTGGCAGCATTCACAAGTGCTTCCTCCATAATACTTTCTCTGTCCGGGTCATCTTTAGGGATTGCATAGGCCCTTGCAAGTGGAGCAAACGCATCGGCATCTTTTTTTATATCCTGTACCAGCTTCTGATTAATCTTTGTAAGTTTCAAAAGATACTCTTGTATTCTGTCCTGATACTCTGCATATTTCTTTTTTCCCAATGTTAGGTTGGAAACCATACTACATAATGAGCAGCTAACAGCACCAATTAAGGCGCTGGCTCCACCACCTCCCGGTACAGGTTCCTTTGAAGCTAACGAATCTAAAAATTCTTGCATATAAAAATTTCTCCTTCAAATTATGATACAAAATCAAAAAGACTGATCTGATTGGATTCTGGAATATCTCCGAGCAGACTCAGTGAATCCATAAGTTCTACAACTGTCTTTGATACTTTTGTCCTTATCCTGAAATCATCCTTAGAAAGGAACGGACCATCTTTTGCTGCTTCCACAATAGTATCAGCTGCTTTTTCTCCCAAGCCATCAATACTGCTTAATGAAGGCATAATCTTATCATCTACTATCTGAAATAATTTGGATTGCGCCTCAAATATATCAATTGGTACAAACTCAAACCCTCTCGCATACATCTCCTGAACGATTTTCATATCCTTTAAAGATGCCTGTTCTTTTTGTGATAAGGCATCGTTACGTTTCTTATAATCATTCATAACTTCTTCCAGATGTTTTTGTCCCAGACACATAAGCTCATATGAGAAAGCAGAAGCACGAATACTGAAATAAGCGCTATAATAAGCCAGTGGGTAATATACCTTGCAATAAGCTATTCGCCATGCCATCATAACATACGCTGCCGCATGTGCCTTGGGAAACATATATTTTATTTTTTTACAAGACCATATATACCAGGGAGGGACACCGGCATCAATCATGGCTTTTTCCATTTCCGGTTTTAATCCCTTACCTTTACGTACACTTTCCATTATAGTAAACGATAAGCTACTTTCTACTCCTGTATGAATCAGATAACTCATAATATCATCACGTGTACATATCGCTGTTGAAATTGTAGCCTTTCCTTCTTCAATTAAGGTCTGAGCATTTCCAAGCCATACATCGGTACCATGAGACAAGCCTGAAATACGGACTAGATCAGAAAAAGATTCCGGCTTCGTATCAAGTAACATCTGAATAACAAAATCGGTACCAAACTCAGGAATACCAAGGGAACCAACCAGACATCCATCAATTTGCTCCGGTTTAATACCAAGTGCCTTTGTTGATTTAAAAAGAGACATAACCTGTGGATCATCCAATGGAATTTTAATTGGGTCAATACCGGTTAAATCTTGAAGCATACGTATCATGGTAGGATCATCATGTCCTAAAATATCAAGTTTTAGCAAGTTGTGGTCAATAGAGTGATAATCAAAATGTGTGGTAATGGTATCTGTTGTCATATCGTTAGCAGGATGCTGCACCGGTGTAAAAGAATTAATATCTTCTCCAACCGGGAGAACTACGATACCGCCGGGATGCTGTCCCGTACTTCTTCTGATTCCCGTACATCCAATGACAATACGGTTTATTTCACAAGTTCTTTTTTTGATACCACGTTCCTCATAATAATTCTTTATATATCCGAATGCTGTCTTGTCAGCCAATGTACCAATGGTGCCGGCTCTGAAGGTTTGCCCTGCACCAAAAATAACTTCTGTATACTTATGTGCTTTACTCTGATATTCACCTGAGAAGTTTAGATCAATATCTGGTTCTTTATCTCCCTTAAATCCCAAAAAAGTTTCGAAAGGAATATCAAAACCATCCTTATTCAGTTTTTGTCCACATACAGGACAAATCTTATCCGGCATATCAATACCAGCTTTTCCGGCATAAGCCTTTACATCATCTGATGTAAAATCATTATAATGGCAATTTAAGCAATAATAATGTGGGCTTAATGGATTAACCTCGGTGATTCCAGACATGGTTGCAACAAAGGAGGAGCCAACGGAACCTCTCGATCCTACTAAATAACCATCTTCCACCGACTTCCAAACTAACTTCTGTGCAATGATATACATAACGGCAAAACCATTTGTGATAATGGAGTGTAGTTCTTTTTTTAGTCTTTCTTCCACTATCTCGGGCAAAGGATCACCATACAGTTCGTGTGCCCTGTTATAACAGATCTTGGTAAGTGTTATATCACTATCTTCAATAACCGGGGGACATTTATCAGGTCGCACCGGAGACATTGTCTCTATCATATTGGCAATTCTATTCGTATTCGTGATTACAACTTCTTCTGCTTTGTCACTTCCAAGATAAGAAAACTCGTTCAACATTTCCTCTGTTGTACGCAGATATAATGGTGCCTGTTCATCAGCATCCTTAAATCCTTTTCCTGCCATGATAATTCTTCGATAGACTTCATCTTCCGGGTCAAGAAAATGGACATCACATGTTGCAACGACCGGCTTATTAAATTTTTCTCCAAGTGAAACCACTTTTTTATTAAATTCTTGTATGTCTTCAACAGAATTAACATTCTCTACTCTGGGAGATTCAATCATAAATTTATTGTTTCCAACTGGCTGAATCTCGAGATAATCATAAAAATCAACAAGTCTTGCAATTTCTGCATCTGACTTTTCTGCAAGCAATGCTCTGTATACTTCTCCTGCTTCACATGCACTTCCAATTAATACCCCCTCTTGATATTTCAAGAAAAGGCTCTTCGGTATTTTAGGTCGTTTATTAAAATAAGTAAGGTGTGACTGTGATACCATTGTATACAGGTTTACTCTTCCTGTATTATTTTTTGCTAACATAATAGCATGAAAAGAGGGAAGTTTACTGATTGCTTCTGTACTTCCTTCCTCTAATGCATTTAACTCTTGTAAGGTATGAACATTCTGCTTTTCTACCATATTAAGCATTTTTATAAATATTTCAGCTGTAGCTTCTGCATCGTTAACTGCCCTATGATGATTTTCAAGCGACACTTTTAAAGCTTTTGAGACTGCATCCAATGTATGTTTTGATAAGGAAGGCAAAAGTGCTCTTGACATGCCAAGCGTATCTACGCAGGTAAAATCCTGAGGAATACTTTGTCTCCTGCAATTTTCCACTATAAAAGACATATCAAAAGTTGCATTGTGTGCTACTAAAACACTATCTTTTGCAAAGTCTATAAATTCCGGAAGAACTTCCTCTATTGTGTTCGCATCCATTACCATCTCATCTGTAATGCTGGTTAACTTTTCTATTTCAAAAGGAATCGGTATCTGCGGATTTACGAATGCTGAAAAACGGTCAATGATATCCCCGTTTTTTACTTTTACTGCACCAAATTCTATTATTTTATTTTTAATACAGGAAAAACCCGTTGTCTCTAAATCAAAGACAACATAAGTATTATCAAGGGATTGTCCCTTTAAGTTCGTTACAACTTCTTTCAGATCATCAACAAGATATGCTTCTACACCATAAATCACCTTAAAGAAGTCATTTTTATCAGGATTTTCGTCACCAGCCTCAGCACGTTTTGCCTTTTCATCCCTCCATAAATCTTCCCATACGTGATTTGCATCTGGAAAAGACTGTAGCGCACCATGGTCTGTAATGGCTATTGCAGGATGTCCCCACTTGTAAGCACGTTTTACGATATCCTTTGCTTCCGATACTCCATCCATATCGCTCATTTTTGTATGACAGTGCAGTTCTACCCTTTTCTTAACACTATGATCCACTCGTGTTGTAGTAAAATCCCTGATTTTCATTACACCCAACAAAGATCCAATAGTAAGTTCACCATCAAATTTGTCTATAATAGCCACGCCTTTAACCTTGATAAATGCGCCTTCCTTTATTTGGTCATTAATTTCTAGAACCTGGTCATTGCGCATAAACATCTTAATTGTCATGGTATCGGTAAAGTCTGTCAGATCAAAAATATAGATTGTCTTTTCATTTCTTATTTCTCTTTTATCTACACGAATAACCTTGCCTTTTACAACAACCTCTCCAATTTCGCCAATTATATCTTCAATTGGAATGGCCTCTTCTTCAAATTCCTTTCCATAAATTACATCAGGGTTATCACTTCGCTTTATTGGTTTTCTATATTCTTCCTTCTTGTCTTTCTCATACTTTATAGATTCTTCTTTTTGTTTTAATTGTCCCTTATTTGCTGAATCTGCTGCATCTTCTCCATTTGATTCTTTTTGTTCATCTGTCATACCGGCTCTTGCAGCAATTTCAGCTACCTGTCTTAAAAGAATGACATCATCCTCTTTTTTATGTTCACTTTCTTTACGCGGTAGATATGTTATGTGAATATTCGTTTTCACACCACATCTTTCTCCAATAATCTTTTCTAATATTCTTAATAAATCATTTTCTTTTTCTCTAATTGGTACACAGTCTTCTAGTTTGAGTTCCATATTATCATTTTCATATACAATTTTAGCTTTTTTGAAAGCTGTGAAAAGAATATGACTATACTGCTCTAATTCCAGTAAAATACTGTTCTTGTATACTTCCATCAGGGTTTGCGGATTATACTGAGATGATAGAGAAAACTTTTCCTGTATTTTAATATTCATTGGCATCTGCGAAAACAGCTGCTTCTTGATCTGTTTTTCTATAAGGAAAATTTTCTCCTTCATAATCAAATGCGTCGATGAAAGATAAATTCTTAAGAAATCTTTCTGCCTATTCGTGGTTACCTTCTCCACCATTACATCTTCCAATAAATCCGACAATTCCTTATTTAATTGTAATGTAGGGAATACATCCACGAATGTTTTATCCATTATTTCCAATTCAGCAATTCTTCTCTTAATGCAAAGAGTAACTGATCCTCCGGTACTTTTTTTATAATTTCACCTTTTTTGATTATAAGGCCTTCCTTGTTTCCACCAGCAATTCCTATGTCAGCTTCTTTAGCTTCACCCGGTCCGTTAACAGCACAGCCCATTACTGCTACCTTTATATCAAGTGGAATATCTGCGACCATATTTTCCACCTGATTAGCTAGCGATATCAAATCTATTTTGGTTCTGCCACAGGTTGGACAACTCACTACCTCTATCCCACCTTTTCTTAATCCTAAGGTTCTAAGGATTAATTTGGCTGACTTAACCTCTTCTACAGGGTCTCCTGTTAGTGAAACACGTATTGTGTCACCAATGCCCTCATGTAGGATAATTCCTAAGCCAACGGAAGATTTAATATTCCCGCTGATAATTGTGCCGGATTCTGTAATTCCAACATGTAATGGATAACCAGTCTGTTTTACTAAAAGTTCATGTGCCTTGATACACATTAAAACATCTGATGATTTTATACTGATTACTATGTTGTCATAGCCACATTCTTCAATCATTTTTACCTTATCAAGTGCACTTTCAACAATCCCCCTGGCAGTAACGCCACCATATTTACTAATTAGATCCTTCTCTAAAGAACCACTGTTAACTCCTACACGGATGGGGATATTTCTCTCCTTTGCAACTTTTACGACTGCTTCAACCTTGTCTTTTCCACCTATATTACCTGGATTAATCCTAATTTTGTCAGCACCGTTTTCTATTGCTGCAATCGCCATCTTATAGTCAAAATGTATATCTGCCACTAAAGGTATCTCTATTTGCTTTTTTATCTCATATATTGCCTTAGCAGCCTCTATGTTTGGAACGGTACAACGTATAATATCACACCCTGCAGCCTGAAGTCTTTTGATTTGCTCGACACATTTTTTCACATCTTCTGTTGGCACATTTGTCATAGATTGAATGAGAATAGGATTGCCACCACCAATCACTCTATCACCAATTTGAATTACCTTTGTATGATCCCTAAACATTTTTCTTCTTCCTTCCACATAAAAATTAGTTAAATAAAGTATAATGGATTAGAATATCTTTTTCAATGTTTCAATCCTTAATTTCTATTTTGCATTTAGTCTTTTATATATGTAAATTCATAAGTTTTTGGCTGACTATCTTCATGATTCACACATAAGACCGTAATCTTATTTTCCCCATCTGGTAATTCACTGAATGGAATGATAAGTTTAATATCTTCGTTCACATCCCATACAGCTTGATCCTTAATGAGAATATTACGATTTTGACTATCTTTAATAACCAGATTTAATTTTGATTCCTTATTTCCTGCCATAGCAAATGCCTGGTTTGGTAAAATAAAAAGGATTAGCAAATAAAGGAATTTTTTCCCTTCCCCTCTTATAATCTCCTTCTTTACTTCATAAGTTATTTGTTTTCGTTCCTTCATCATATAGAAAAAATAAGCTAAGGAAACAAACAACATAAACAGATAGGTCATACTTTGGGTTTGTTGATATAACTGTCCAAATTCCAGTACTCCAAATGCAATGATCATTTTTTCTATGATACGCCAAATCATAATACCAATATGTTTTTTTCTTTCCTTTTCTGTAATGTTCTCAAGTTGTCGTAAACCTGTTAATATTTCCTCCATGGAATGAAAACGCTGTTTTCTGTTTATCCTGGTACACTTATCTATGATTTTGTTCATGCCGAAGGAAACCGAGGGATTGAAATTTCTCACCAGTAGTCTTTCTTTCCTGTCTCTTAAAACCTGTTCTGTTTTGGCAAGTGCATAAAACAAAGTGATTCCCAGACTATAAATATCACATTGTGCTGATATAGAATGTCTGTTTATTTCAGGATTTTTCTGTTCTAAAGGTGCATAATTACAGGTCCCGCTTATTCTCTGAAACGTGTCGTATTTACATTCAACATAAGTACTGCCAAAATCAATGATATGTACCATGTTATTTGGAGAAATCAATATATTATCTGGTTTACAGTCAAGATAATAAATAGGTGGATTTAGATTATGTAAGTATGAAAATGCAAGTGCAATCTGTATTCCCCATTCTCTAATGTCCTGCTCCGTTACCCTGCATGTCTGTATATATTCTCTTAGCGTTAATCCATCAACATAATCCATAATTAAAAAGTACGATGTCCTAGTTGTAAGCAAATCAACAATTCTTGGGAAAGCCGGATAATCAATTGTTTTTAATGTTTCTACTTCTCTCATGTACTGATCCTTTATCTCTTTCATCGCCCAATTTTTCCCTAGTTTTTCATCATATACCAAATATACACAGCCCCCACCACCTCTACCAATCTCTTTTTCTACCCTGTATCGATTATCAATATATTTATCCATAATTCCCCTTAACGTATACGCTTTATATATACCGCACTGATATTATCTTTCTCTCCCTGTTCTATCAGTCTTCTGGTTATTGTTTCAAGATACTGATTCACCTTTTCCTCACATAATGATAGATTAGTGAAATTATTCTTTATATTATTTCTTCGATAAAATCCATCACTGCATAATAAAAATTCCTGGCCTTTTCTGACAATGCCTTTTTTGTATAACGGCATTTTATAACTTCCTATACCGAGTGCATGAAATAAAATATTATTTTTATCTGTATCATCAATTGTCATCAAGTGTATCTTTTTCTTCTTTATACTATAAATACGGCTATCCCCTATATGAAATAAGAAATACTTATTTTTTATAATAAGTAACATACTTATCGTAGTACCGGTCTTAATTCTCTCTTTTTTTGAATACTTAACAAGTTCCATGTGGTTCATATATATTTTTTTGTTCACTTTCTTTCTGAGTGATATCATTCCATGATAACGTAAATATTGTCCTGCAATATCAGTTACCTCCTTGTGCATCTTTGTTACCGTATAGGTACTTGAAAATGCTCCCTCACTTAGTCCCGCTATACCATCACATACTATGCCTAACACAATAGGAAGCTTTTTTCGTTGTATATCATACAGACAAATGGAATCCTCATTGTTGATTCGATTGCCTTTTTCCCATACAAACCCATTTATATATTCAATTCTGCTCATATTTTATTACCTATCTTTACGTTGGAATTATTTTGGCGAAATGCCTTGAACTGTTTAAATAACTGTATCATTTATTATACTTTTAGTCAATGTAAATAAAGAAAAAGACTGTTTGCTTAGGCAAACAGTCTCATAATATCATTATACATAACAAAC
>CAZQTM010000072.1:0-1821 GCA_964595855.1 uncultured Lachnospiraceae bacterium
TTTTAAAAGCTTTTAAATCATCTAAAGAATAATCAGGTTTCTCAATAGAAGAGATATTTTGTGTATCATTAGTATAATGTTTTTCCTCAGCCTTTTCGGCAAGTCCGCCTGACATCAAAGTCACAAAGGGCGTAAAAGAAGAAGGCTTTTTTACAAAGCCGGCATTCTTTACTTTGGCATATTTTGGAGAAATAAGTCGTATTCCATTAATACTTCCTAAATCATCATAGTCAATGGACAAAAGCCCCTTTTGTTCCCAGTAGCGTAAAGAACGACATACATCCTTTTCTGTATGATTAAATTTATCTGCAATATCGGTAATGCTGGTTACACGATTCGCATTCATCATGCGTGTCAAATAAAGGTACACCTTGATTTGAGCATCATTTGCATCAGCTAGATAGTCATCGATAAAGCAATTTGATAAGACGGTATTCCCGTCGTCAGTGTCTTTATAAAGAGTCAGTTCACTCATGTGTTCCACCCTGTTTCCTATTTATTTTCTTCAAAGCAACGAAATTATAACATATAAAATTGGAAAAAGAAACAGGCAAAAGTCCGCAAACCATTGAAAACACTGGGCTTCTCAAAGGTGTGGATAGTGTGGATAATGTGGATAGTGAATAAATAATACGAAAAAGCGCGAATATAAGCGACCATTAAACAAAAGAATATCCACAAACAATAAGTAATATAATACTTAAAAAATTTGTGGATATAGTGGATAATTACTTTCCAAGTAGACTTTCACCCACTTTAACAATGTCTCCGGCTCCCATAGTTATCAACAAGTCACCGTGTGTACAACTTTCTAAAATAAAATTTTCTATTTCATCAAATGAAGGAAAATAGTAACATTCCTTTCCAAGCTTTTTGATTTCATCTTGTAAATTCTTTGAACTAATTCCCAAAGTATTCGTTTCTCTTGCAGCGTAGATATCAGCCAATATAATTTTATCAGCAAGAGATAGGGACTTAGCGAAATCAGTTAAAAACGATTTTGTTCGAGTATAAGTATGAGGCTGAAAAACACACCATAGTGTTTCGTGAGGATAATTTTTAGCGGCATTAAGAGTTGCGGCTATCTCGGTCGGATGATGAGCATAATCATCAATAATGGTGACACCGCCGATCTCTCCTTTTTTTTCAAACCTGCGTTCTGTACCATGAAATGTTTCAAGAGCATTTATGGTAAATGACCTATCTATATTGCATAAATCAGCAAAGGCAATGGCAGACAGCGCATTTGATATGTTATGACGTCCTGGTACACCTAAATGAATTTTTATAGGATCGTGTTTTTTGTCATTCAGTTTAAAGAAAGGGTGAGCAAATTCGTCGTAAGAGATGTCACTTGCATAATAATCACATGTTTCATTGAACCCATAAGTGATAACAGAGCAGGTTAAGTCATTTGTAAGTTCACTTATATTTTCGATATCATGATTAATAATGAGACTTCCATCTTCAGGAATTAATTCAGCAAATTTATGAAATGAGTTTCTAATATCATGAATATCTTTAAAGAAGTCAAGATGGTCTTCTTCAATATTTAAAATAACGCCTATTTTGGGAAAAAAATTAAGAAAACTGTTTGTGTATTCACATGCTTCTGTTATGAAATACTTTGATTTACCGATACGGATATTGCCCTCGATAGATTTTAAAATACCACCAATGGATAATGTGGGATCTGTATCTGCTGATAATAGTATTTCAGAAATCATAGACGTGGTGGTTGTTTTCCCATGAGTTCCTGATATAGCTACAGGAAGCTCATAATTTTTCATGATTTCGCCTAAGAGTTGTGCACGTGATAAG
>CAZQTM010000072.1:1921-9282 GCA_964595855.1 uncultured Lachnospiraceae bacterium
CTATTAAAATTTATTTGAAACATATATAGTACTTCCTATTCATTATTTTAGTTTTAGAGATATAATATATTATAAATAAGTAAGATATTCCGTAAGTTATCTTATCGCATCACTATAAAAAATACAAATAATATTTTGATTATAAATCCCTTTTCTTATTATTTACAATTAATATACAATAGGTGGAATGTGTTTATTTTGGTAAAACATACAATAATAAAGAGTAAATATTCATTTTTACGAAATTAAAGTAGTGATATTTTACAAATAGAATAATACCAATATCTCATTATATGTTTATAATGCACAAATTGTTCATAAAAATGAAAGATATATTTTGTAAAAAACATTCACTTTGTCTATTTCATATGATATAATCATGATACAACTTATTTCATTTAAATTTGTTAGACATATTTATGTGATTGATATCATATGATACTTACACTGGGGAGTGTTTGGGGCAGTTACAGACTATTTAACGTTGAGGTGATGACATGATTAAAAAGGAAATGATAGCTATGCTGTTAGCCGGTGGGCAAGGAAGCAGACTTGGAGTACTTACATCAAAGGTAGCAAAACCGGCAGTATCATTTGGTGGAAAATACAGAATTATTGATTTCCCACTCAGCAACTGCATCAATTCTGGTGTTGATACGGTGGGCGTATTAACACAGTATCAGCCCCTTAGGCTGAATACTCACATTGGTATTGGTATTCCATGGGATCTTGATCGTAATATTGGAGGGGTGACGGTACTTCCACCTTATGAGAAGAGTACCTGCAGTGAATGGTATACCGGTACAGCGAATGCAATTTATCAGAACCTTGATTATTTGGAGAACTTTAATCCGGAATATGTGTTGATTTTATCGGGTGATCACATCTATAAAATGGATTATGAGGTAATGCTCGATTTTCATAAACAGAGTAAGGCAGAATGTACCATAGCAGTTATGCCGGTGCCGATGGAAGAGGCCAGGCGTTTTGGTATTATGATTACAGATGATAAACGTAAGATTACAGACTTTGAAGAAAAACCGGAAAATCCAAGAAGTAATCTTGCATCTATGGGTATTTACATATTTAATTGGAAGACATTAAAAGAAGCATTGATTGCTAAGGCAGATCAGCCTGCACTTGATTTTGGAAAACATATTATCCCTTATTGTCATAGCAAGGGAGCTTCTCTTTATGCGTATGAATTTAATGGATACTGGAAAGATGTCGGAACACTCAATTCCTACTGGGAAGCCAATATGGAACTGATTGATATCGTACCAGAATTTAATCTGTATGAAGAATATTGGAAGATATATACAAAGAGCGATATTTTACCTCCACAGTATTTTGCAAATGGAAGCTTTGCTGAGAAAAGTATTATCGGAGAGGGCTCTGAGATATATGGGGAAGTATATAATTCAGTAATAGGATGCGGAGTTACGATAGGCGAGCACGCTGTTGTGAGAGATTCTATTATCATGAATAATACGGTAATTGGTAATAACTGTGAGTTAAATAAGACAATTGTAGCGGAATATACTGTAATAGGAAATGGAAGCCGTTTTGGAATAGGGGAAGAAAAAGAGAACGAGACTGATCCCCAAATATATAATCATGGTCTGGTATGTATTGGTGAAAAGAGTTTGATTCCGGAGGGTATTACGGTTGGAAAGAATGCCTGCATTTTTGGAGTAACGTCTTTAGACGATTATGAAAATAATATGCTTGAAAGTGGTAAAACATTAATTAAGGCAGGTGAGTAATCATGAGAGCAATTGGTATAATATTAGCTGGTGGTAATAATCACCGCATGAAGGAACTTTCTCAAAAAAGAGCAATAGGGGCTATGCCGATAGCCGGAAGTTATCGAAGCATTGATTTTTCACTGAGTAATATGTCAAACTCCCATATTCAGAAAGTTGCTGTTTTTACACAGTACAATGCAAGAAGCTTAAATGAACACTTAAGTTCATCCAAATGGTGGGACTTTGGAAGAAAGCAGGGAGGATTATTTGTATTCACACCTGCAGTAACTGCGGATAACAGTTACTGGTATCGAGGCACTGCTGATGCAATGTATCAGAATCTGCACTTTCTGAAAACAAGTCATGAGCCTTATGTTGTAATTGCTTCAGGTGATTGTGTATATAAGCTTGATTATAATAAAGTATTGGAGTATCATATTGAAAAGAAAGCAGATATTACTGTATTATGTAAAGATTTGCCGGTTGGTGTAAATGTTGAACGATATGGCACAATCAAGATGAATGAAGAATGCCAAATCGAAGAATTTGAAGAAAAACCTATTGTTGCAAAATCAAATACAATATCCTGTGGTATTTATGTGATCAGAAGGCGCCTGTTAATTGAGATGATAGAAAAATGCGCTGAGGAAGATCGATATGATTTTGTAAGGGATGTATTGATACGTTATAAGAATCAAAAGAGAATTTTTGGATATAAATTGAGGGAATACTGGAAGAATATAGCATCAGTAGAAGATTATTATGAAGCAAATATGGATTTTCTAAAACCTGAAATTCGTAATTACTTCTTCAAAGAATATCCGGATGTTTATTCAAAGGTAGATGATTTACCTCCTGCAAAGTATAATTTAGGTGCAAAAGTAAGTAACAGCCTTGTAAGCAGTGGTACGATAGTGAATGGTACCATAGAGAACTCAGTAATTTTTAAGAAGACTTTTATTGGTAATAATTGTGTAATAAAAAATTCCATTATTTTAAATGATGTTTATATCGGAGACAATTCCTATATTGAAAATTGTATCGTGGAGAGCCATGGTACAATACATGCCAATTCTTATCATAAAGGGGAAAATGGCATTGAGATCGTCGTTGAGCGTAACGATAGATACATAATGTAAACTGACTAAAAGAGGAAAAAAACGGGGGAAAACACAATGAAGATTACAGATGTAAGAGTACGCAAAATCGCAAAAGAGGGTAAAATGAAAGCCATTGTATCCATTACAATTGATGATGAGTTTGTCGTACATGATATCAAGGTTATTGAAGGGGAGAAGGGACTTTTTATTGCGATGCCAAGTAAAAAAGCTACTGATGGTGAATATCGCGATATAGCCCATCCAATCAACTCAGCAACCAGAGAAAATATACAAAAAATTATTCTGGATAGCTATGAAAAAGCATTATTAGAACCAGACGAAGAATAAAAACAAAATGGGAATTGTTGAAGGCTGGATATTGGAGCTGTCGCTTATGATGACAGCTCTTTTCTTTTCGCTTAAAAAAAAATATGCTATACTATATGCCAAAGAAAGGAATTGGGACAATATGTATATTATAGTGGGACTTGGAAATCCGAGAAGAGAATATGAAAATACCAGGCATAATGTTGGTTTTTTCTGCATTGATATATTAGCAAAAGAAAATAATATAGATGTCATTGAGTGTAAACATAAAGCACTTATTGGAAAAGGATATATTAATTCACAGAAGGTTATATTGGTAAAACCACAAACTTTTATGAACTTAAGTGGTGAAAGCGTCTGCGATGTCATAGATTACTATAAGATAGATGAGAAAATGAATTTGATTGTAATATATGATGATGTTAGTTTACCGGTAGGGCAACTGAGAATTAGGAAAAAGGGAAGTGCAGGTGGTCATAATGGTATTAAAAATATCATAGCTCATTTAGGACATGATACCTTTATTCGAATTAAAGTGGGTGTAGGTGAAAAACCTAAAGGTTATGACCTTGCAGATTATGTTTTAGGGCATTTTAGTGAACAGGACAAAAAAGTAATAGAAGACAGTGCAAAAGGTATATGTGAAGCTGTCAAACTGATGATGGAAGAAAAAATAGACGCAGCAATGAACAAGTTTAATTAGGAGTGTAAAGAGTGAACACATTAATTAAGCCACTGAGTGAACTGGCTGAATTTGCTAAGATAAGGGAAACACTAAAAAAAGACAAAGCATGTGTATCAGTTTCCGGATGCAGTGATTCACAGAAGATTCATATGATGGAAGGACTAAGTGATGGTTTTCAATGTAAAATCATTGCTACTTACAGTGATATCCGTGTTAAGGAAATCATGGATGATTTAAGGCTGTATGAGAGAAATGTATATGCTTTTCCAGCTAAGGATTTAATTTTTTACCAGGCCGATGTACACGGAAATCGATTAATAACGGAACGGATTAAAACGTTGCGCAGAATTGCACAGGGGTATCCAATCACCGTTGTGACAACATTTGATGCCCTGCAGACACCCCAGATTCCAATAACAGTCATTCAGAATAATATTTTAAAATTTAACAAAAAGTTAACCATAAATGAATCGCATGTTAGTGCAGAATTAGTTAAGATGGGGTACACCAGAAATTATCAGGTGACGGAGCCGGGACAATTTTCCATTCGTGGTGGTATTATTGATGTCTTTGATCTGACAGAGGAAAATCCTTTTCGTATTGAACTTTGGGGAGAAGATATAGATTCCATACGTAGTTTTGATGTTTTAAGCCAACGCTCAATCGAAAATCTTGAGTCGGTGTCCATCTTCCCGGCTACCGAAATTATTCTTTCAGATGAAACCCTGACAAATGGTTTAAACAATATTGAAGAAGAAGTCAAACAAACTTCTAAAAAAATGCGGGCAGATTTTAAAACGGAGGAAGCATATCGAATCGAAAGCCAGTATAAGGAGCTTAAGGAAAATCTGACACAACTTGGAAGAATGACCAATCTCGAAAGTTATATTAATTATTTTTACAGTGATCTCTGTACCTTTACAGACTTGTTTGATATGAAAAAAACAATTTTATTGCTGGATGAGCCTATGAGAATTGTGGAACATGCAGATGCGATTCAAATGGAATTTAATGAGAGCATGAATGCACGTGCTCAAAAAGGTCATATTCTTCCTGGACAGATGAATCTTTTATATGGGAAGGATGTTACCACTGCAAAAATATCAAACTTAAGATGTGTCATGATTTCCACCTTAGAAGAAAAGGGTACATTAATAAAGCCGGACTATAAATGCAATATGGCTGTTAAGAGTGTCTCTTCTTATCAAAACAGCTTTTCACTCCTTACAAAGGATTTATTATTTTATAAAAAAAAGCAATACAGGGTAGTTCTTTTATCAGGCTCAAGAACGAGAGCAAAGCGTCTTGCACAGGATCTCTGTGATAATGATGTGACGGCAGTTTATACAGAAGACCCACTAAGAGAAGCCTTACCGGGTGAAACTCTATGCATGTATGGACACGTACTAAAAGGATTTGAATATCCACTTTTAAAATTTGTTATAATTTCTGAAAATGATATTTTTGGTGCTGAAAAGAAGAAGAAAAAGAAGGTAAAAGAATATTCAGGTAAGAAAATAAATGATTTCAATGAATTGAAAGTTGGAGATTATGTTGTTCACGAAAGTCATGGGCTTGGAATATATCGTGGTATTGAAAAAGTCGAAGTAGAAAAGGTAACAAAGGATTATCTGAAAATTGAGTATCGAGATGGTGGCAATTTATATATTCTGGCAACCGGTCTTGATGTAATACAGAAGTATGCTTCTGCAGATGCCAAGAAACCAAAGTTAAACAAACTTGGATCAAAAGAATGGAGCAACACAAAATCCCGCGTCAAAAGTGCGGTCAATGAAGTGGCAAAGGATTTGGTGGAACTTTATGCAGTCAGACAGCAAAAGGAAGGATACAGTTTTTCAAAGGATACCGTTTGGCAAAGAGAGTTTGAAGAACTATTTCCATACGAGGAGACCGAGGATCAATTAAGTGCGATTGCAGCTACCAAGGAAGATATGGAAAGCATTAAGATTATGGATCGTCTTATCTGCGGCGACGTAGGTTATGGAAAGACTGAAATAGCAATACGTGCAGCATTTAAGGCTGTTTCACAGGGAAAACAGGTAGCCATTTTAGTACCAACTACCATATTAGCGCAGCAGCATTATAATACATTTGTCCAAAGGATGAAGGATTATCCTATAAGAATAGAGTTATTATCAAGATTTCGAAATGCTACCCAACAAAAATCTACACTGGAAGATTTAAAGAAGGGTATGGTTGATATTGTAATTGGCACGCACAGGCTTCTTTCAAACGATGTTGCCTTTAAAGATCTTGGTTTGCTTGTCGTAGATGAAGAACAACGTTTTGGAGTGACTCATAAGGAAAAAATCAAAAAAATGAAGGAGAATGTTGATGTATTAACATTAACAGCAACTCCTATTCCAAGAACGCTTCATATGTCTCTTGTTGGTATACGTGATATGAGTGTTTTAGAGGAAGCACCAAATGATAGACTACCAATTCAGACTTATGTCATGGAATATAATGAAGAACTGGTGAGAGAGGCAATTGTCAGGGAACTTTCAAGAGGTGGCCAGGTCTACTATGTCTATAATCGTGTTAATAATATTGCTGATGTTTCGTCACAAATTCAGAAACTCGTACCAAAAGCAAATGTTGTTTATGCACATGGCCAGATGAAGGAAAGTGAACTGGAACGATTGATGTTTGAATTTATTAATGGTGAAATCGATGTATTAGTTGCTACCACAATAATAGAAACAGGTCTGGATATATCGAATGTGAATACAATTATCATACATGATTCTGACCGTCTGGGACTCTCACAATTGTATCAGCTAAGAGGAAGAGTGGGACGCTCTAACCGCACTGCTTATGCTTTTTTAATGTATAAAAGAGATAAAATGTTAAAAGAAGTAGCAGAGAAGAGACTGGCAGCTATTAGAGAATTTACTGATTTGGGGAGTGGATTTAAAATTGCAATGCGTGATCTTGAAATCAGGGGTGCCGGAAATCTTTTAGGTCAAAAGCAACACGGTCACATGGAGGCAGTAGGATACGACCTGTATTGTAAAATGTTAAACGAAGCAGTTAAAAATCTTAAAGGAATTTCGACTACTTTGGAAGATTTTACAACTTTAGTTGATTTAGATGTAGATGCATTTATACCGGTTGATTACATTGTGAATGAGATTCAAAAACTGGATATTTACAAGAGAATAGCAGGAATAGAGACAGTACAGGAAAGTGACGATATGCGTGATGAACTGTGCGATAGATTTGGAAATGTACCAAAATCAGCTGAGAATTTATTACGTATTGCATTAATCAGAAGCCGGGCACATAAATTGTATATAACAGAACTTAAAGGTGGCAGAGAGCAGATTCGTTTTACAATGAAATCGGATGCCGCAGTACAGATTGATCATATACCCCAGCTTTTAAAAAGGCATGATAAGTATCTTAAATTTATAACTAAAGGTACACCATATTTCCTTTATAAATATAAGAAGTCCGGAATGGTAGAAAAAGATGAAG
>CAZQTM010000073.1:0-9143 GCA_964595855.1 uncultured Lachnospiraceae bacterium
TGTTATTTGGTTTCATAGCCTCCAATATCCTAATAGATGCGAATAAGAAATCATACCTTGTAGATAGAGTTATCAAAGATATCAGTATTAAAAGTATTATTATAGGAATATTTGTACCCATATTTCTATACGGCTTTATTGTAGTAATAATGTATGGAATTATACGTGGCAGAGAAACCGGTATGCTGATGTTTCATAAACAGGAAGAGGAGGTTTCCTCCCATATGCTGAAAATTACGGAGCAAATAGCCTCTATCGCACCTAAAAAGAAGCGATTTTCTTTCAGATTATCCTTACGAAAGCCAATTTCTATTTTACTCATATTTATTTCTGTCATGTGTTTTACCGTAATGTTTATTTTGGCATATTCATTAAATAAAAGTAGTAAGAAGGTATATGATTCACAAATAATTGGTCATGATTACTTATACGAGACACGATCAGATACAATTTTGAATAAGGAATTACCGGATAATGAGACACAAAAATATTTATCTGTAAGTGGAGAGATAGAAAACAAAAATAGAGAAATAGATTGGAATATTGTTGGAGTTGAGGATAATTTAAGTCTATTTGGACTGCTTGATTTAGATAAAAAGCATCTTGACTTTCCTAAATTAAGCGAAGTAATCATAAGCGCAGAGTTACACGAATTGTATGGCCTTCAAGTTGGAGATGTTATGCAGATTGACATTGGTGATACACAGTTTACTACTAAAGTAACAGGAATTGCCTTTAATGCGGCAAATCGCTGTATTTATGTCTCCAAAGAAGAATTGACTAATCTAATAGGATTACCTGAAAGTTCTTATAATGGAATTTATAGCAGTAGTAAAGTAAATATTCAGGGAAATGAGATATCCAGAGAACAGAAGATAGATTCGTTGAACAGAGGAGCTGTTTCTAATCGTATCAGTGCATTAATTAATCAGGCTATTGGGTGTCTGATAGGCTGTATTATTATCTTTCTGGCCTTATTACTTAATTTTCAGTCTAGTACCAGAGATATTCTGATACTGAATCTTATGGGATATCACAAGAAAGATATTAGAAAGATGTTAATCGATATTTATAGGCCAATACTATGTGCAACATTTATCCTTAGCCTTTGGCCCTCCATTCAAATTGTAAAATTGGTGTTGCGTTCTTTATCCATGCAGATAGGCGACTATATGCCATTTCAGACAAATATAGTTATTATTGGTATTATATTTTTACTATTAAATATGATATATTCAGCGGTCCAGATGCTCTTTAGCTGTGGTATCACTGAAGTAATTAAGAAAGAAAATTACGCTGACTATACAGAAACATAACACTTTTCGTATTTTACGTAGCATCCAGATAACTATTAATACGTTCTTTTAGGAGTTCTATAAATTTTTTTGAAGTCGTAGATAAAGACTTATTCTTATTATAAATTAAATTATAAGGGTAAGTCAGGTTAATAAATGGCACATTGAGCTGCTTTAAAATACCATACTGTAATTCAAATTTAACAGCAACATATGGTATTAAAGTGATACCAAGATTTGCAGCGACGGCCTTTTTAATGGCATCGATATTTCCAAGGCTCATATTAACATTTACGTCCATTCCGATATTATTAATAAACTTATCATAATATGCGTATAGCTGGGAATCCGTTTTATGTACTACAAAACTCATTTTCTCAAGCTGTTCTTTGGTTATGACTTTTCTGTTACAATAAGGATTCTTAGGTGATGCTACAATTATTAGTTTGTCACAAAGCAATTCTTCTACAAAGATATGTTCACTGTATAAACAGCTTCCACCATTAACGGCAATATCAAGAGTGCCGTTGTTTATTAAATGGGATATGTCAGTAGTGTTTCCAATATCGAGATTAATCATGGTATTCGGATAATTCTTTTGAAATTCACCGATAATTTCAGGGAGAATATAGGAACCGGGAGTATTACTCCCTCCTATCCGAAGTGTTCCGCCAATAAAATTTTGAGTATTTGATATAGCATCTTCAAGGTCATTAACTACCTTGAAGATTTTTTTTGTATATTCATAAAGCATAATACCATTTTCACTTAAATATACCTTGTTTCCTATTTTATCAAAAAGTCTGAGGCCAATCTGTGATTCAAGCTTTTTAATCTGCACGGAAAGTGCAGGCTGACTGATATACAAAACTTCCGAGGCCTTTTTATAACTTTCATAAGTTGCTACTGTGTGAAAAATTTCTAAATAGTGTAAATCCATTGTTATACTCCTGTTAAGAATATTCTTTTCTAATAACTTTTATAAATAATAGTCATAAATAGAATGAATTGGATAAATTGACAAAAATCTATATCATAAAATAGTAAACATTAAATGATAAACAAAAGGAAGAGGAGAGTTATTATGGCATTAGCATTAAGTGTTCCATTACAGGTATTGGGTATTGGTATTGTAATTTCTTATGGAATTGCATTTATTATTAAATTACTTCTTACATGTATTCGTAGATTTACAAATTACGGAAGTAAATAATTTGGTGATTTAACAAATTAAAATTCAAAATTGAAATAGGAGAGATACAATGAATTTATTAGTATTTTTCCAGGGAATTAGCACAATGTTTGCACAGGAGCCCAAAGTGGTTATATGCAGGATTGCGCTAATTTTTCTGGGTTTTTTATTAGTGTACTTAGGCAAAAAAGGAACTCTGGAACCACTTATTATGATTCCAATGGGGTTCGGAATGGCTGCTATTAACTCAGGCGTTCTTTTTATGGAGAATAATCAAATAGGCAATCTGATTATCAATCCTCTTTTAACAACAACAGATGATTTAATGAAGTATATGCAGATTGATTTTCTTCAACCAATATACACATTAACATTCAGCAATGGATTAATTGCTTGTCTGGTCTTTATGGGTATAGGTATTTTATGTGATATTGGATACGTATTGGCACATCCTTTTATTAGCATGACTTTAGCGTTATTTGCAGAAATGGGTACTATTCTTACATACCCAATTGGAAAACTGATGGGACTTTCAGATGGAGCTGCAGCGGCAGCAGCAATCATTGGAGGAGCGGATGGACCAATGGTTCTGTTTGCATCCTTAAAACTTGCACCTGAGTACTTTGTACCGATATCGATTGTTGCATATCTATATTTGAGCCTAACCTATGGCGGTTATCCATATTTGATAAAACTTATGGTTCCTAAGGAACTAAGAGGTAAGGTAATTGTAGATAAAAAACCTACACATAATATTACATCTGCAGAGAAACTGATTTTCGCAGTTGTCGCAAATGCTGTGCTATGTTTATTATTCCCAGTTGCTGCCCCATTATTTTTAAGCTTTTTCCTTGGTATTGCCATTCGTGAATCAGGCATAACAAAATATATCAATATGATTGAAAATGGATTCTTATATGTATCAACCTTTTTCCTGGGACTTATGCTTGGAGTACTTTGTGATGCAAGTACATTATTAAATCCAATTGTCTTAAAATTACTGGTATTGGGAATGCTTGCACTCTTATTATCCGGAATCGGTGGACTGTTAGGAGGTTATGTAATCTATTTAATCAGAGGTAAAAACTTTAATCCGGTAATCGGAATCGCAGGTGTATCCTGTGTTCCTTCTACAGCAAAGGTAGCACAAAAGGAAGTACAGAAGATAAATAAGTGTGCTTATATTTTGGACTATGCATTGGGTGCTAATATATGCGGTGTCATTACAACTGCAGTTCTGACTGCAGTATATATTACATTATTATCATAATATATTAGCAGCAACATTACCCGTTAAAAGATTGCTAAGATTATATCACTTGTATTTTTTTTAAAAGGGCATCTGGAAAATAATTTTCAGATGCCCTTTGTTGTGCAGTTATGCTATTATGTAGTTACTAAAGATATTATAAAGGGGAAACAATAATGGAAGATTTAACATTAGTAAAAAAGACTTTAAAGTTATATTTAATTTGTGTTGTCTGCTTTAGCATCGTACTTGAAGCCGTGTATATTGCAACATCGGGGATAACACCAATATTAATATTGGTGTTGATGTGGGTACCAGGAGCTACAGCAATTTTCATATCTAAAAAGTACTTTAAAAAGCAAAACATTCTCGGACTTAGAAAAAGCAAATTTCGCTACATAGCAGCATCCATACTGATTCCAGCTGCCTATTTATTAATTTCTTACGGAATATGCTGGATTTGTTTAAGAGATTCTTATTCAGGCATTGATGTATTGACGGGACCGATTAAACAGGCATACGGTACCGATTTACCCGATTTTATCATTCTTATCATTATCATAGTAATAGGGTTCATATCTAGTTGCGCTAGTGCAGCCGGCGAGGAAATAGGATGGAGAGGATTTATGTATCCTGCTATGGAGAAGGTGTGGGATAGAAAGAGGGCACTACTGATTAGCGGAATCATATGGGCACTCTGGCATATGCCATTGATAATTTCTGGGCTTTATCAGTCCAAAACAGCTTTATGGTATGGTCTTATTATGTTTACAATTGAGATTGTGGGTATTTCGATTATTTTGTCGTGGTTACGAACCGTTTCAAATAGTATTTGGCCAGCAGTATTTTTACATGCTGCTCATAACATATTTGACCAGGCTGTATTTCAGATCATCACATCTCATAAGTACAGTGCTTATTTTGCGGGTGAACAGGGGTTTGTGACAATTATTATTGTGGTATTAATTGCATTAACTGGAATTATTTTGTGGAAAAGAAAAGAACAGGGTTAGAATAATATTATAAAATAGTAATCATTACTATTTTCAAAACCGGACATGTATGGTATAATTTATCAAAACGAAGGAGGAAATCATATGTATGAAATGAAAGATGAATATCGAACAGGAATTGAACTTATTGATGAAGAACATACTCATTTATTTGAACTGGTAGAGGAAGCATATCAGTTGTTAAAGCAGGAATTTGTATCAGATAAGTACGATCAAATGACTAGCATTCTACAGGAGTTAAAAGATTATACTGTTAAGCATTTTTCAGACGAAGAAGAATATATGGAGAAAATAGATTATCCTGCATTGTTTATTCAAAGAGCTCAGCATAAAGTATTTATAAAAAAGTTAGAAGAAGTAAATGAAATGGATCTTGATGAGAATCAGGATGAGGTAATTGAAGACTTATTATCATTTTTAACGGATTGGTTAATAAATCATATAATGAAAATGGATAAATTAATAGCAGAATCATAAAAAAGGGTGGATAAACAAAAACGTTTATCCACTCTTTTTGTGTGCGGACAATGAGCCAAGTGTCAGGTTTATTTGAACATTTGGCGAATGTCGCGACAATCGAGTAGGGCCTACTCGATTGATATTAACTAAGTTCTTTATTATCAAGCACAGTTACATCATTTTCAGTTTTTAATTTGTCGTAGAGCTTTTTCGCAATAAAGCCAAATACGATAAGGCAGATTGCAAGCCATGCTTCTACTACAATTGTAGAAGTAACTCCTTTTTGTGAAAGTGCTGCAGGCATATCAAGAATGGCATGGGCAAGAATTGCTAACAGTAAATATCGCTTTTCTTTTACCCGAACCCCATAAAATACAATGACAGATAACGCAATATGAATTCCAACACATAAAACTCTTTCAAATATAGCTAAAAGTGCATTTACAGATGAGAAAGCAGAAATTGATTGAAATATCGTTTCAAATGTAGCTTTATTTGCCTCGGTTACTCCCAAAATTTTGAAAGCAGCATCGGCTCCCATTACATTTAACATTATGGCAATTGTTAGGTAATTTGCAATTACGGCAAACGAAATGATATATACTTCAAAACCGCCATGTCCAATACCATATGTAATAGAAGTAGAGCGGTCGGTGTCTTTTTTTAGTACATATCTGAATACCACATAACGGCCACATTCTTCAAAAATACCTGCCATAAAAGCACCATATAACATGTAGGCTATTACATTTCCATTAATAAATCTTGAAACAGGATTATCATATACAATACAAAACATATGAGGAATCATTTCTAATACTCTGGCTGATATTAAAAACCCTAGCATACCGGCAAATAATGGGGCAGGTTTTACGATTCCTTTTTTCTTCCAAATAAAAAAGTAAGCAATTGGCACCAATGCAAGAATAATAGCTGTAATAGACAGCCAGACAATCGAAATTTGAGGTATTTTTTCCATAGTTTTAAACTCCTTTGTTTAAAATATTAATTGATTAATTCATGCTATCTTTGATACTCATTAAATTGAATAGAATTTTGCTAATTGCATCTACTCCGGGTATATGGCCACTTTTTTCTACTATCTTTAATGTTATGTTAGGTAAATCATTTTGCTCCATGAATGATTTTACAGTTGTAGTAGATGTTACAATATCACTATTACCTTGAATCATAAGATACGGTTTTTGTAAATGTAGCAAATCATTGGTTAAATCAATTTCAAGTAATTCCTCCCATATACTTTTATTCTTGGCAGATCCATTTTTCACCATGGCAACAAAGTTTTTGAATGTATAATCAGGGCTTTCCAGAATACCATAAATGAGAGGCCATAATTTTATCTTTTCCCCTTCTTTATGTATATATCCGTTTGTATATTTCATGATAGATTTTGCTAATATTTTCACATCTTCATTATCATGAGATGACTTTCCTTTTAGTTCTTCCATAATTTTTCTGTCTTTTTCAGGTAATTTAGCACCTTCTAGTGTATGATAAACTTCATTATTAAAAAATAACTGCTTCGTTATTTGCCCGTATGTAACAGTATAGTCAATTAGTTCAGGTGCTTTTGCACTTGCTTCTAAAGCTAGTACAGATCCCCAGGATACCCCCAAAAGTATAATTTTGTTGTTTGGATAATCTTTTTTTATGTACCGAATTAAATCAATAGTCATATTAACAAAATGTGCAATGGTAAAGGTATCATCTATTAGATGATTATTGATACCGCACCCTAATTGATCCCAATATACCATGATAAAATGGTCCGAAAAATCGGGAAATATTCCACGAGAACCTTCACAAAAAGGTATCGGAAAACCGGGACCACCATGAAGAAATAGTAAGATGGGGCTAGAACTTTTTAACCCATCGAAAACGACCTTCTGTTTATATCCACCCAATTCATATTCTTTTACTTGCGATACCTCACATCTCTTGATGTATTCAGTACGTTTTTTATTCATTGAGATTCCCCCCAGTATAAAAAATTTGTCCACATTATACCACAATTATCTAATTTTTACATTAGAACGAATAATTATAAGGTTAATGGTTATGACTATCTATATACAATAATATTAATATGGGGCTGTTACATGAAGGAAATAAATTGTTTAAATCTTTGTGATATATGGGGACAGGCAACGAAGGATAAGAAAAAGATAATAGAATTAATAGGACATAGAGGCGTGGAGCGGGTATACATAGGCTCCTATTTTTGTGGAAACTACTTTATTAACTTAAACGAAAATGATATTAACCTTTTTTTTAGTCAAATACAAAAGGAGATTAAACTTACATTAGTAATTCCGATATTCAATCAGTCCAATCTGTATATAGGAAAAGAAAGAATAAAAAAAATAACAACAATACTAAACTTTTTCATAGATGAAATATGCGTCAATGATTATGGAATGCTACAATATAGCTCAGATCATTTAGATATGGTAGGTAGGATCTCTTTAGGCCGACTTTTTATGAAAGAATATCGTGACCCAAGATATCATTCGTATTTCAACAGAATGATTCAACCTAAAATTTTTACTTCTTACTTTTCAAAGTTATGTAAACAATACAATATCATTGGAGCTGAGATTGATCCTACGCATGAAGGGATAGATTTATCAGAAGCCCCTGAAGGAATTGAGATTTCAATTCATACACCATTTTGCTATATAACAGTAGGACAAATTTGTGAAATATCCTCCCTGCAAAAAGATATTGAAAAAAAGTTCAGGCCAAACGATAAATGCAATTATGAGTGCAGTAAATATAATGTACAGTATTTTTCTGAAGAAAATTTACATTTTATAAAATTTGGACGCGCTGTGTATTTTGAAAATCATATTACAAAGATAGAAGGTACTGAATTAATTCGTATCATATATTTTCCATTGACAGATTTAGGATTATTTACGGAAAGGATAATGTAATATGAAAATTTTAGTGCCAATTAATGATATCAAACAGGTTGATGATTATATATCATGTGGGGCCGAAGAATTCTATCTGGGATTTTATGAAGAAGAGTGGTTAAAACGATTCGGTGAGTATGGTGATCTAAACAGATTGACTGGATATGGTAAAATGGCGAATCAATATGATTTAAAGGAAGTAGCCGTTCTTATTAAGATGATAAAAGACAAGGGTGGAAGTGCTTTTATTACGTTTAATTCCAGTATGTATTCGAAAGAGCAGCTTTCCTATATTGATAGATATATGTCACAACTAAGCAAATACAAGGTCGATGGTATCATTGTTTCCTGCCCTGAATTGGTGGAATTGTGCATGAAACATAATTTGTTTTGTGTTATGAGTACAATTGCAGGTGCTTACAATACCGATATCATTGAGTTCTATAAAAAGATGGGAGCAGGAAGAGTCATCATTCCACGTGATGTAATGCTAAGTGATATCCGTCAGATTGTTTCACAGGTATCCGACATGGAGTTTGAGGTTTTTATTATGAGAAGCGGGTGTCGTTATTCGGATTCAAATTGCCTTGGTTTGCACAGGAGCGAACTATGTACATTATGTGGGAGCCTGGATGGATATATTGAAGAGCTGGGTGATTACAATGAACAGTACATTGACAATCATAATCTTTTCAAGAATAGATTTCATTCTGAGACATGTGGAATCTGTACAATTTATGATTTTTTAAAGTTGAATATCAATGCATGCAAAGTAGTTGGAAGAAAGCAGAATATTGAAGAAATTAAAAGTGATATTCGATTAATCAAAAAAAATATAGAAATTGCCTTAAATTGTTCCTCCAAGGAGGAGTATCTAAGCAAAATGATTTTCCCAGAGAATAAAGATTATCGATGCAGGGAAGGATTATCCTGTTATTACCCGGAGGTTCGCTTTTAATATGACAAAAAAGGGAGAAGTAATGCTTCCCCCTTTTT
>CAZQTM010000074.1:0-8976 GCA_964595855.1 uncultured Lachnospiraceae bacterium
TCTTCTTTTTGTATATGATTCAAAGCGTCACGCATGGCGGTATCCTTAAATTCAAAAACAGAGGTATCGTAAACACTGGATACGTGCTTTTCGGTTGAAAGACAATCAGTGCAAAGGTATTCATCACTTTTCTTTGATTCATTTTCTGCACCTAAATTATAAGCAACCTCTTGGGGTGCCTGTGGTTTAGAAGAACCGCCACTTGACATGGATGGTACAGTTCCATTTAGCATTTTATCAATTGTATCATAATGCTGTTGTTCTACTTTACTTATTGATTTGAATAGATTTTTTAATCCCTGGTCACAAGCGTCATTACTATATTTATCATACTTTTCAACACATAGTTTTTCTTGTGATTTCATGTCTTGTAATAAACTAGTTTCTTTTTGAGTTAAAATCATAAATTACTCCCTTCTTTTTTTTTTATTGTTTCCAACAAAAAGCATTATTATGTAAAAAAAATAAAAAAGGCCTGTAACGGCAGGCCTTCTTTAGATAGGGAGGAGAGTACTTTATGAAACGTTTTTTGTCTTTACAATAATATCTTACAATATAATTGTGAAAAACTTGTGATTAACTTGTTAATTAAGTGTTACCAGTTTGGAAAAATTTAACTTAATGTGATTAAACTTAGTAAAACTTGACAAAAATAAGAGAGACAGAAGTTTAGCTTACAAAAGATGCGTTAAAATGTTAGAATATAAATGTAAAGCTGAAGTTGTCGTTTAATATTAGAAAGAAGGAATAATAATGTTTGAAACAGGAGATTTTGTTATTTATGGTGGTAAAGGTGTATGTCAGGTTAAGAAAGTTGGACCGATTGATATGCCAGGGGTTGCAAAAGGAAAACTTTATTATACTCTTTCACAAATTTATTTAAAAGGAAGTACTATATTTACGCCAGTTGATAATGAAAAAATTAAAATAAGAAAAATTCTTAATAAGGAACAGGCGAAAGAATTAATTAATGAGATACAAGAATTTGAACCCGAATGGATAGAAGATGATAAGGAACGTGAGAAAGAATTTACAGAAGCTTTGCGATGTGCTGATTGTAAATTACTTTTTAAGATGATAATTTCCCTATATAAAAGAAAAGAAAGAAGAATCGCTGATGGAAAAAAAGCCACAAGTACTGATGAACGGTATTTCCATGCAGCGGAGGATATTCTTTATGGAGAATTAGCAATACCCCTGGGAATAAATAAGGAAGAGGTTAGAGATTATATTATGAATTGTGTAATCAACTCATAATAAGATTAAGAGGAATTGTTATTAGGTAAATGCTATTCATGCAGACAGGACAGACTATGATTACACAAGAGAAAGATGAAAAATGTGAAATTATTAATATTGAAGAAATTGAAATTTCTGGTGATGATATTATAAAAGAATCGGAAGATATTGATGAAGAATTTAATGAGGCAGAATTTTTGGCAAATGACGAAGAAGAACTGCCTAATATTGATGATTCTATTAGAATGTATCTAAAGGAAATAGGTAAAATTTCATTACTAACTGCAAATGAAGAACAGCTGATAGGCAAGCGAATAGAAAATGGTGACTTATCGGCAAAAGAAGATCTTACAAATGCCAATCTAAGGCTTGTTGTCAATATTGCCAAGCGATATGCATCAGGAAGCGGAATGTCTTTCTTAGATTTGATACAAGAGGGAAACATCGGCTTAATGAAAGCAGTTGATCGATTTGACTATCATAAAGGCTACAAGTTTAGTACGTATGCAACGTGGTGGATTCGTCAATCCATTACGAGGGCAATTTCAGACCAATCAAAAACAATAAGAATACCTGTTCATATGCGGGAAACAATGAATAGAATAAAGAGAGAAACAAGGAAATTTACTCTTGAATATGGACGAGACCCAGATAATAATGAAATTGCTTGTTTTATGCAAATGCCCCCAGGCAGAATCGATGAAATAATGAAATTGTATGGGGATACAGTTTCCCTTGATAATCCGGTTGGGGAAGATGAAGATGTAAGTCTACTGAATATGATAGCGGATGACAGCATGGCCGAACAATATAAAACAGCTGAATACAGTCATTTAAAACAAGAGGTAGATGAAATTCTACAAACACTGAATGACAGGGAACAGATGATCATTCGATTGCGATTTGGATTTGAAGACGGAAGAATATGGACACTGGAAGAGGTAGGTAACATCTATCATGTTACCAGAGAAAGGATTAGACAGATTGAGGCTAAGGCTATTCGTAAGCTTAGACAGAAGCAATCGATGAAACAATTAAAAATCTATATTGAATAAAAATAATTGTCTAAATGTAGAAGGGATACATTCTAGACAATTATTTTTTATAGACAATTTCTAGGAAATAATATATAGTAATTAAGTGTACCTTGAAAATAGAATATCATGAATCATTTATACATACAGAATTTCTCATCTAGCGCCATGGACCTGAGCAGATTCATTCAGGTTGACGAGGAAAAGGGTTATCGAAAATTCGGCGGACACCCTTTCGTATTTTCCGATGCGAGATATATCGACAAACATGCAGGCAACTGCAAAACAAATACGGTATAACGGAATAAAACTGATAATATTATTAATAATAAATATAGAAAAGGTGAGAAATATGTGTGGAATTATTGGATATACAGGAAATAAGGAAGTAAAAGAAATATTGCTAAAATCATTGGCAATGCTTGAGTACAGAGGCTATGACAGTGCTGGAATTGCAATATGTGAAAGTGATACAAAACATACACAGATCTTTAAATGTGCCGGAAGAGTTAATGATTTAGAGAAGGTGTGTGAAAATAAGAATTGGTTATCTACTTGTGGTATTGGGCATACGAGATGGGCAACACATGGAGGAGTATGTGATAAAAATGCTCATCCACATAGACAAGGAAGTGTGACGATAGTTCACAATGGGATAATCGAGAATTTTAAGGAATTAATTAATGAATATCACTTTAAGGATGAAATACGCTCTGAAACAGATAGTGAGGTAGTAGCCGCTCTACTGAATCTTCTTTATACCCAAAATGGGAAAAAACCAAAGGAAGCTATTAGGTCCATGGTTGAGGAATTAAAGGGTACTTTTGCACTTGTAATCATGTTTGAAGAGGAACCCGGCGTGATTTATTCCGTTAGAAATGTAAGCCCTATTGTAGCAACGACTTGTGATGAAGGCTCTATGTTAGCTTCTGATGTAACAGCGCTCTGTCAGTTTACAAACGAATATTTTGTAGTGCCAGAATATCATATTTTAGAGTTGCATAAGGATTGCCTGTACCTATATGATTTGAAAGGCAATGAAGTTGAACCGGAATACTTAATTATGGATTGGGAAAAAAACTGTGCTGATAAAAATGGTTATCCGTTTTACATGGAAAAAGAAATTATGGAGCAGCCAGATGTTATTGAAAAGACCATAGTTAGTAGAATTCAAAATGGTTCTGTGGATTTTTCTAAAGATCAGGTTCCCGACAGCATTTTTGTGGACTGTCATAGAATTTGTGTTGTTGCGTGTGGAACTGCAATGCACGCTGGTCTTGTATTCCAGGCACTGGTTAAGTCTGTATTACAGATGCATATTGATGTAGAACTTGCATCAGAGTTTATGTACAGTGATCCTGTAATTGACGAAAATACTTTACTGATTGCAATATCACAGTCTGGAGAGACCATAGATACTTTAGAAGCTCTGAAGTATGCAAAAAAAAGAGGAGCTAAAAGTCTTTCTGTAATTAATGTAAAAGGATCTTCCATAGCAAGAGAAAGTGATTATGTTCTTTATACAGATGCTGGGCCGGAAATAGCAGTAGCGAGTACAAAAGCATATACGACACAGTTAGCTATGTTTTATCTTATTATTGCAAAAATGGCAAAACTAAAGGGAAGATTTAGTGATGAAGAGTGCCGTGAATTTCTGAAGGATTTAGCTGGTGTACCTGAAAGTGTAAAAGAAATGCTGAATAAGCGTAAGGAAGTCCATATTATTGCAAGAGAAGTATTAGAAGCAAAGGATTTGTTTATGATTGGCAGAGGCCTTGATTATTCCTTACTCTTAGAAGGTTCATTAAAGTTAAAGGAAGTTTCTTATATTCATTCGGAAGCATATGCATCGGGTGAACTAAAACATGGACCCATTGCACTAATAACACAAAATATACCAGTAATTGCGGTAGTTACACAGAAGAAATTAATGCAAAAGGAAATCTCTAATATTAGAGAAGTAGTCTCTAGAGGTGCGAAGGTTGTAATTTTTATAAAGGATGAGTTATCCGATAAATTGGAAAAAGAATTCCGAGTAATCAAGCTACCGGATATTAGAGATGAGATGATGGTTTTTTCTGCTTCTGTAGCATTACAGCTTTTTGCATATTATGTATCCTCAGATAAAGGTTTTGATGTTGATAAGCCACGTAATCTGGCAAAAGTAGTAACAGTTGAATAGATTTAAACTAATAAAAGATAGTAATTCTGTATGTATGAAATGATAATAAGGTATGTTTATTGAAATGGACCAAACAACTCAAGTGAATTGTTTGGTCCATTTTGCCTTGTTATGTCTAATAAGTTAAGCAGTAATCATAGGCTGTAATTGTATATGATCAAAACAGGATTTTACTGCCGGTAGCATCATATCCCATCTTGCTATCAGGGAACAGGGTTTTTTAATACCATCATCTTGATGAAATGGAATGAAATAATACTCTTTTGTATTAATCAGTTTACCCAAGTTTGAGGCATTTGCCGAAAGCCCGTCGTTAGTAGAAATTCCAATCAGGATTGGACGCTTATTTCTAAGATGTGCTTTACATGCCATAGTGACAGGCGTGTCAGTAATGCCTCCAGCCAGCTTAGCTAACGTATTTCCAGTACAAGGAGCTACAATTAAGAGATCTAATGTTGCCTTTGGTCCAATTGGCTCAGCCCCTGCAATGGTATCTATAACATCCCGGCCTGTTATTTTTCTGATTTCTTCTTTAAAGTCGGCTGCTTTAAAAAATCTGCTATCCAGATTTGAAGCATTATAAGATAAAATTGGTATAACATTTGCCCCCGCATCAACCAGTATGGATATTGGTTCTAATATCCTGGAAAAAGTACAATATGATGCAGTAATGGCGAAACCAATATTTTTATTTTGAATTGATTCCATTACGTTGATTCCTTTCCTATAAAAGGTAATAGATCTTCATAGATACAATAAGCTGCAAAGAATGGTGAGTATATACCCGGCAATCCTAATGCTCTTATCAATTTTTGTTTATTAATATCTGCCTCATCGAGGCAGGATACACTTGCCAAATCAATTAATATGCAGTCTTCAGGTGCTGTATCCAATATATCCTTCGTTAGTATTTTGGCGGGAATGGTATTAATAATGAGTGGGTATTTTAGATAGTTCAGTTGAGAGAGGTTAATCGTCATAATGCCATTAAAATTGGCGATTGACAATTCATCATCATCTCTGCTACAAACGGTTACTTTTGCTCCGACATTCTGAAATAATTCAGCAACCTCTTTACCAAGAAATCCATAACCAAGTATTAAGACGGATATGTCACGTATAATATTCTTACTTTCCGTAATAGCGATAGAAAGAGTACCTTCTGCAGTCGCAATAGAATTTTTTCTTTGATAGAAGTCAGAAGGAGTCAGCTTCAGTAAATTATATTTAGAGAGCTCTTTTTTGGATTCCTTTCCACCCCAGACCATTGCATTTAAGGAAAGATTCTCTAAATAGTTTAGAATGGAATCTCTTGGTCCTGCAATAATTAATTCTGCCGGTTCAGCTTTTCTTAAACCATGTTTTTGTAGCAGAGTTTCTAAAATATTAAAACGTTCATCTTCACCAATAATTTTATAGTTCATTACATACCTCCGCATGTTACATTTCAACTGTAATATTATATTTTGTTAACCAATAATTAATTTGAAATACATAGGCTAACAGTTGTGGTCCCGCCATTAACTGCCCATACCATGGTTTTCCATAATCGGAAGGACTATTTAGAAAACGTTCAATTTTTTTAATATCTAAAAAGGCCATTACCGGCGAAGACGGATCACCTGCAATTTCTTTGATTTTCTCTTTTAGTAACGATTCATAATGTGTATCATATGTTTTTGGATAAGGAGATTTTTTTCTGAATAAAATCTCATCCGGTAATAAACCACGTGCGCTTTCTCTTAACAAACTTTTTACGACTCCATTTTTACATTTCATATCCCATGGTACATTCCAAACATATTCAATGATTCGATGATCAGCAAAGGGAACTCTAGCTTCTAATCCTGAAAACATACTGGTACGATCCATGCGATCAAGTAACGTCTGCATAAACCATTTTAGGTTTAGATAAGATATCTCACGTCTGCGTGCTTCTGTTTTTGTATCATTGCTTAATCTTGGTGTTTCGCTTACTGATTTTTCATAAGTTTCAAGTATATACTGATCCATATTTAAAAACGCTAAAAAATCATCCTTTAGAAGAAACTTTCTTGTAGTCAGATCCATAGTCCATGGGAAAGTATGAGCATCAAAACATTCCTGCTTATGAAACCAAGGATACCCACCAAATATCTCATCTGCACATTCACCTGTTAAGGCAACTTTATTAAATTTTTTGACTTGTGAACAAAAGTAAAGCATGGAAGAATCTATATCAGCCATAGCCGGTAAATCTCTGGCATCCACCGACTCTTTTAATAAATTTGTCTGTTCTTTAATACTACATTCTAGAAACTGGTGATTCGTATTTAAGTATGAAACCATTTTTTCAGCATAAGGACGATCCTGCGAGGGCTGAAAACTATTTGATTTAAAGTATTTATTATTATCTACAAAATCAAAGGAGAAAGTATTCAGTTTCTCACCTTTTTCTTTTAATTTATTTGCACATATCGCAGAAACAAGGCTACTATCTACGCCACCTGATAAAAAGGTGCAGATTGGGACATCGGAAACCATTTGTCTTTCTATAGAATCAATTACAAGTTCTCTGGTCTTTTCAATTGTAGTTTCATAATCATCTTCATGTGGATGACTTTCTAATTTCCAGTAGCAGTATGTGGATACTGCATTTTCCTGATACGATATATAATTACCAGGAGGTACTTCTTCAATACTTTTAAAGACTCCCTTACCATATGTTTTTGCGGGGCCTATACTGAAAATCTCATTTAAACCCTCTTTATTTATGACAGGTTTTATATGTGGGTAAGAAAAAATACCTTTTAATTCTGACGCAAAAACAATGGTATCATTCTGAATTGTGTAAAATAATGGCTTTATCCCACTACGATCACGGTAAAGAAAAATACAATTTCGGTAAGGATCTGAAATAGCAAATGCAAATATACCATTTAATTTTGTAACGAAATTCGGTCCAAATTCTATATAGCATAGCAATATGATTTCTGTGTCACTCTCGGTTCTGAAGTTCCAACCAAGTGATAACAGTTCTTGTTTTAATTCTTTTGTATTATATAATTCTCCATTATATGATATGGCATAGTTACGGTTATTAATTTTTCTTATTAGTGGCTGATGACCTGTTGACAGATCAATAATAGAAAGTCTGGCATGGGCAAGGCCGCAGTGATTATCAAGGAAAGTACCTTCTTCATCAGGACCTCTGCGATGTTGAACCTGATTCATCTTATCAAGAATGCTGTAATAATAAGTAGGTTTTGATAAAAAATCTATCCTTTGATGATAGAAACCGGCAATTCCACACATGAAAAAACTCCTTTACATTTTATAATAGTAAGCAGGCGACAAGGTAAGTACAGATAAAACCAACTAACACAGGTATAAAATTCTTTCTCGCCAATTCGATTGGACTTACATTACATATAGCAGCAACTGGAATCAGACCCCAGGGAACGATAGTACCACCTCCGACATAAATCGTCGTGATCTGGCCAAGTGTCGCTAAAATAGGAACGGAAGTATGAATTGCACCGCCAAAGGTTTTTGCAAGTGCACCACATAGAGGCAGACCGGAAAAACCAGAACCATCCAGACCAGTCAGTATACCAATTATCATTTGTAAAAGTGCTACAATATATTTATTTAAGGGAGCTTTTTCGGCAAGCCATAAAGCCAGATCACTCAAAATTCCTTTTCCATAGGAATTTCCCAATATGGTTGTAATACCCTCACCTCCAATAAAGAAAAAAGCTCCAATAATTATGACTGGGGCAAAGATTCGTATTCCAAACAAAAAACCCTCCGTTATATAATTCGTTACTTTTTCCAGAGAACTTCTTGCAAAACCTATTACTGAAGCAAAAATTAGAAGAAGAACGGTAGTACCTGATATCAGACTACAGGCATCATTACCTTTTATATTAAAATAAAACATAATAAAGATATCAGATAAAAAGGCAAGAGGTGTCAGAATAGCCATAATTTTTGAAGCAATGGAATAACGTTTTTTTTCCATGGATTTAAGCTGTTTTAATATTGTTGGTGATTGACTGATATCTTTAAAATCATCTCTTAAAATCCAAAATGCTGTCAGAATAGTTGACACACTCATTACAAGAAAAAGAGGAGCTCCATCCTTTATAATTTGTAAAGTATCAATACCAGCGCTTGTGGCACTGATAGCGGGTGCACCTTGGATAATAAAGTCACAGCTGAGAGCAACTCCGTGTCCAAACAGATTCATTGCCATTGCAGCAGCTAAAGGCTTAAGTCCTTTTTTCATTGCAAAAGGAAGCATAATAGCACCAACTAAGGCAACAGAAGGTGATGGCCATAAGAATAAGGAAAAGACCATCATAACAAGACCAACTATCCACCAGGTTATATAAGAATTTCTCATAATTTTTGACATAGGTTTCATCATAAGATAATCACTTCCAAGTTCTGATAAACACTTAGAGAAGGCTGTAATTAAAGAAATGGTAATAATAATTTCTAGAAATTGACCGGCAGCATATAGAATGGAGCGAAATA
>CAZQTM010000075.1:0-8805 GCA_964595855.1 uncultured Lachnospiraceae bacterium
GTAATCCATAATCAATATCAATTTTTATCTCATTACTATTCATACTCGATTCTCCCTGTGTCATATCCTTCACTTTAGTCTGACTCATATGTATCCACCTTTATTGTAAATAATAGATTAAGTTTAACACAAAATAAGCACAATATTATGTTTTTTTATATTCCATATTTTAATATATTATACCGTATCATACGGTATTATGTATTACTTAAAATTCTATATTATACTCCTTTAACTTGTAGAATTTAATTATTATGAGAAATAGTATAGGAGGGGTGATTGTGGAGAATCGTATCAGAGAGCTACGTAAGGAATGTAAAATGACACAGATTAGGCTAAGCATCGAACTAGAAGTATCTCAAGAGACAGTAAGTGCCTATGAAAGGCAGGAACATTATCCAAGTATTGATGTCCTAATAAAGATGAGAAAAATTTTTCATGCAAGCAGTGATTATATTCTTGGCTTATCCAATATACGCAATCCTATTGAGCCAAAGGATTTTAATAGTACAGAACTTTTATTAATTGAACAATTCAGGGATTTGACGGATTATAAAAAAGAGAGATTACAAGTTTATTTAGAAGGTATGCTTGTTTAAATAGATACGAACAACAAACCCTTACAACAAAAAAGTTGTAAGGGTCATTTTTTAAATATTTAATTAATCCATTGAGTATGGCATAAGTGCAATATGTCTTGCGCGCTTAATAGCAACTGTAAGTGCTCTCTGATGTTTTGCACAGTTACCAGTAATTCTTCTAGGGAGGATTTTTCCTCTCTCAGATATATATCTTTTTAATTTGTTGGTATCCTTGTAATCAATTACATTATCTTTACCACAGAATACACAAACTTTTTTTCTTCTACGCATACCGCCACCGATTCTTTTTTTCATCGGTCCATCTGCTTTGTCTGTTCTATTAAAAGCCATGTTACTGCCTCCTATCTGAAATTTATTAATTAGTTAAATGGTAACTCTTCATCTATTCCATCCGGAATATTCATGAATCCGTCACCTGCTGATGCCGGTTGAGACATACTATTGCCAGAAAAACCCCCGTCGTTTCCAGCACTGTTTTTGCTTTCAGCAAACTCAATATCATCAGCGATTACATCTGTTGTATAAACTTTAACGCCTTCTTTATTTGTGTAGTTTCCCGTTTGAATACGACCGGATAATGTGACTTTTGTTCCCTTGTGTAAATACTTTTCAGCAAATTCACCAAGTTTTCCAAAGGCAACAATGTTGATAAAGTCAGCTGTCTGACCATCTGCATTATTTCCTGTTCTTCTTCTATCAACTGCTAGCGAAAATCTGGCAATAGCTAAAGAACCTTCACCCTGTGAATATCTTACTTCCGGATCTTTTGTCAAACGTCCCATAAGAATTACTTTATTCATACGTATTCTCTCTTTCTATTAAGCCTCGTCTTGTCTAACGCACAAGTATCTGATAACGTTGTCCATAATACGAACTCTACTCTCAATTTCAACTGGAACTGTAGGTTCTGCATCAAACTGAATGAAGTAGTAGAAAGCTTCTTTCATTTTCTGAACTTCGTAAGCCAATTTTTTCTTACCCCATTCATCAACGTTTGTTACTTGTCCACCGAATCTTTCGATCAGAGCCTTACATTTTTCTACAACTGCAGCTCTTTCTTCATCTTCGATTTTCGCACTGACAACAACTGTTAATTCATATTTGTTCATGTTAGTGTTACCTCCTTTTGGTCTCTGGCCCCGAATCTCACGGAGCAAGGAATTTCAATATATCACGAATTAGAATAATACCATACAAAAGCCTAAAAATCAAGCCTTAGGCTTGATTTCTTTTATATTTTTTTCTACCAGTTTTCTCGCTATCATAATCTGATGACCACATCCCACACATTTCAGGCGAAAGTCTGCTCCAATTCGAAGTACCTCCCATTCGCTGCTTCCACACGGATGTTGTTTTTTCAGTCTAATAATATCACCAACATTTATATCCATATCTTTTCTTCCCCCCGCTACAGATTCTCCACCGCTTCTTTTAATACTTTTCCAATTGCGTCATGAATAATTAAATCTGCCCTGCTGTCAGCAGATGTTGTACTTTTATTTATCAAAACTATTTTTTTACCATGAAAATAATTAATCAGGCCTGCTGCCGGATAAACAACAAGTGATGTACCTCCAATAATCAGTGTATCTGCTTCTGCAATCGTCTGGACAGATTTTGCTATCACATCCTCATCCAGCCCTTCTTCATACAAGACAACATCCGGTTTTACACGGCCGCCACATAACGGGCACGTTGGTATTCCTTCGGAAGCCAAAATGAATTTTTCATCATAAAAGGCATGACAGTTCATACAATAATTTCGAAGAACAGATCCATGCAGTTCATAAACTGTTTTTGAGCCTGCTGCCTGGTGTAGTCCATCTATGTTTTGTGTCACAACAGCCGTTAATTTTCCCATTTTTTCCAACTTGGCAAGTGCAATATGAGCCGCATTCGGTTTTGCATCAGGATAGACAAGCTTTTCTTTATAAAATGAGAAAAATTCCTCTGGATATTTGACAAAAAAGGTATGCGAGACCAATTGTTCCGGGGTAAAATTAGTCTGAAGTTTTTCATTCCAAAGACCATTTGCGCTTCTAAAATCCGGAATATCTGATTCTGTACTGACTCCTGCTCCTCCAAAAAATACTAAACGCTTACTTTCTTTTATAATCTTTACCAATTCTGTTATTTCCTGATTCATGATTTCATCTCCATTCGTGGGCAGTAGCTGAAAACTATATTGCTATTATGACACATTTTTCAGGAGCATGGCAACCAAAACTGGCGACAGATGATATACTATTTCTATTCTGTCAGTTGTCCATCAATAATGTGAACAACACGCCCGGCAGTTTTGGCAACATTTAAGTCATGTGTAATCATAACAATTGTATTTCCCATATCATTTAGCTCACCAAACAGCTTTAGAACTTCTTTTCCACTGTTACTGTCTAAGGCTCCCGTCGGTTCATCTGCTAACAAAACAGCTGGCTTTCCTACAAGTGCTCTGGCTATGGAAACACGCTGTTTCTGTCCACCGGACAGTTCACTTGGTTTATGACGTAATCGATTATCTATTCCTAGCAATTTTACGATATCGCTGCACTTTTCAATTGCTTCCTCTGTATTCATGCCACGAATAATGAGGGGCATTATAATATTCTGCATAATATTATAGGTGGGAATCAGCTGATAGTTTTGAAAAATAAATCCTATTTCTTTATTGCGAATCTGTGTCATTTTCTCTTCTTTCATAGCATGAATAGCATTTCCATCCAAATAATATTCTCCACTATCGCATAAATCCATACAGCCAATAATATTCATCAATGTTGTTTTACCAGAACCAGAGGGGCCTAATACTGCAACATATTCTCCCTTCTTCACCGTAAAATTAACGTTTTTTAATACCGGAACTTTTTCTTCGCCCAGAAGATAACCTTTATTAATATCTGTCATCTTTATCATATATTCACTCATTTTGTTCCTCCGTTATTCTACAATCCAGATTTTACTGATTTCTTCACTATCATCGCTTGTTAAAATGGCTATTTTATCCTGCTCCTTCAAATGATTAAAAGTGGTGCTTGCACCAAGCTTTGTAATTACCGGTGTACCCACCAAAATCCGACACGACATTGTTTGACCGATTTCTTCATATCTATATATAGCTTCATTATCTGAGGACTGTGTCATCTCTGTCTGCTTTAATAGGTTGATTTCCATATCATTACCATTTATTTTTGTGATTTCACCATATTGAATCTCTTCATGATATCCTGCCTGTATGGAAATACTGTCTGTTGTTTTATGATTTTTAACAAGCAGAAATATAAAAACTGTACAAACAATACATACTGCAATGCAAATAAAAATTATTTTTTTTCTTTTCATTTTTCTTCCTTTTCTGCTACTCATGATTCAGTGCTACAACAGGAATCAGTCTGGATGCTTTATATGCCGGATAAAATCCAAATAATGTTCCTGTCAAGATACCAAAGAGCAGTGAAAGAACAGCACCTCCTACCGAAAGTGAAACTCTGACAGAAAAGCCTTCAATAATAGGTGTGATACCTAATGACAAAAGAACTCCAATCACTGCACCTATGCAGCTGGTACAGCTTGCTTCCAGCAGAAATTCCAACAAAATATCTTTTCTGCTGCAGCCAATTGCCTTTAAAATACCAATTTCATTTGTTCTCTCTTTTACAGATACAAATAAAACATTCATAATGCCTATTCCACCAACACAGAAAACAATTGCTGCCATAGCAACTAATAAGAGCTGCAAGGTCCTATTTGATTTTGCCGCTGCCTCCATCTTGCTTCCTGCGTCTTTTATGGTAAATTCTGCATCCGGGTATTCCTCTGCTAACACAGTAGTAATATCCGTAATAATTTGTTCAATATCATTTACATCAGCTGCAATGACTGTTATGGTAGGGTTGACTTCGTTTCCTGTCAGATATTTTATACCGGTCTCATAAGGAATAAATATAGCCTCATCCGGACTGATGCCTGATGTAACAGTTCCCAT
Organism: uncultured Lachnospiraceae bacterium; assembly: GCA_964595855.1. Lineage (GTDB taxonomy): Bacteria > Bacillota > Clostridia > Lachnospirales > Lachnospiraceae > RGIG8767. Next base: position 4,585 of record CAZQTM010000075.1, read on the forward strand.
TTGTGTCAATACTCCACTTACTACATAAGGTCTGTTATCAATATAAACTGTTTCATCAAATGCATCATATACGCTTCCAAAGACTGTTTTTGCAACTTCATATCCTAAAACACATACTTTTTCTTTGGTTTCATCATCCTCTTCACTAAAAGAATCTCCTATCATCATTTCAAAATTGCTGATTTCACCATAATTATCTTTTACTCCCGCAATGGTATAATCCGTACTCTCTTCTAGCTCCCCACCATCTACACTACTGGAGGTTGAATAAGACATCGTCGCATCCAAAATACCGGGGACAAAGGTTTCTATATCCTCCAAATCGCTATCCGATAACGTAATTTTGGTTTTATTCATACGGTTTTCCTCTGAACCACCAAATCCACTCATATCACCCGGCATCATTATTTGAGCTCCCCCGCCGCTCTTAGAGGGTCTACTTCCCGTAAATTCGCCGCCCATCATTCCCATGCCGCCCGGCATATCCTGTGAGGATGCACTTTCATACGATATATCGATTGCTCCTGCATTCAAATTTTTAAACTGTTCTGCAATTTCTTCTTTGCCACCTGTTCCAATTGCTATCACTAACATAATGGTGGCAGCCCCAACCACGATTCCTACAGAGGTCAAAATTACTTTGGACTTATTTTGAGAAAGATTCAGCCAAACCAGCTTTAGTATTTCAGATATCCTCATGATTTGTTCACCTTACTTTCTACCAATATTGTGTCGCCTTCTGAAAGTCCCTCCAAAATTTCTACATTGATACCATCTGAAAATCCTGTTGAAACAGATACTTTCCTAATATTTCCGTTTGTATCCTTGATCTTTACGTACGACTTTTCATTTTCACGCGTAACTGCACGATTCGGTATGTAGAGAACCTCTTTTTCCTCTTTCGTGACAAGTGTCACTTCGGCACTCATGCCATCATATATTTTTTCAATGTCTCCACTCAGAGTGACCGTAATATCATATTCATTTGTACCACTATCACTGTCATATACCGCATCACCTATCTCTGTAACTTCACCATTAAAGGTTGTATCTGGGAACGCAGATAATGATATATTCGCTGAGGTTCCCTTTTTGATTTTATTTTTTTCTTCTTCATCGACTGTTATGGTTATTGTTACTCCCTCATAGGAATTATAGGTAATGATAGAACTATCGGAGAAAATGTAATCTCCTACACTGACTGCTACTGAAGAAATCACACCGTCACTTGCTGCTACAATATTGTTGTCAACAATATTACTGTCAAAATCGTCTAATCTGCTTTGTGCATCCTGATAGTCACTCTGCGCCATTTCTGTCTGCAGGGTATAGCTAGAAACCGCTGTATCGTAAATTTCCTGGGCATTCTCATAACGAAGCTGCTCAATATCAAAATCAGCCTTCGCCTCTACTGTTCCGGTTTCTAAATCCTTTTGAGCCATTGTCAGATCATTATTTAATGTTATTAGCTCTCTTTCTTCCTGTTCAATCGTATCTGTGAGTGTTTCAATATCATCCTCCAGGCTTTTCACTGTCTCAGCGGCACTATCCCTTGCATTTTCTGCCTGTAACCAATAATACAAACTTACTGTTTTATCTGTTCCCTCTTTTGCAAAAGTAGCATTTTCCAGTACCTTTTTCTGTGTTATAAGTGTTTCCTGCTTTCCTGCCAGTTCTTCTTTATTCTCATCTAATGTCTGCTGCGCTTCTTCAATGGCTGTCCTTGCATTCTCTACTGCATCCTGCAATTTAGAAATTGCTATGTCATATTTGATCTGTGCATATTCGCCATAATTTTTATTTTGTTCTATTTCCTGTGAGGCTGACAATTCGCTTACCTTTGCTTGCGTTTCTTTTTCCTGATATGTATTTTTTGCGTTGTCTGCATCATCCTTTAAAGCATTTCGGATACTTTGTACACTGCTCTCTTCCAAACTGCAGATTGCATCACCTGCTTTAATTTCCTCTCCTGCACTAACCAAAACCTGATTGACGATTAATTTTCTTGTTGCAATATCGGAACTGGTGGAAGAACTGGAAAATATCTGGCTCATTGCTTCAAATGGATTATTCATTCCCTGAGAAGAGCTATTCCATGAATAACTGCTCTCATCTGCACTATACTGGCTGATATCTACATCAAAGGTCTGTTCTGTTTCTTCCACAGAAACACTTCCTGTCTTGGCGACACCGACTGTAAGATTTCCTTTGGTAACCGTAGCTTCTCGATACACAGAATCATTTCCATTTTTTAGAATACAGATGAAAATAATAACTACAATTAACAGTATGAGAGCAAAAGAACCTATTATAATTTGTTTTTTTCTTTCTTTCATGTCTCTACTCCTTTTTTAAATCCTGTGCATTATCTGCGCTTACCCTGCTGGCAATATATATAATATCGCCCTTGTTTAATCCCTCAACAATTTCAATGTCAGCTCCATTACTAAACCCGGTGGTAACAGGAATAAGTTCCATTTTTCCCAATGTATTCTTTTGATACACATATGTCTTATCATCCTGTTCCACAATCGCTTTCTTGGAAACATACAAAACATTTTCCTTTGAATCCACAGAAAAAGTAACGTCTCCTGTCATTCCACCATATAATTTTTTGGTATCACCTTCTACCTGAATGGTTACAGGATAATTTATAGTAGATTCATGATTATCTGTCGTCTTAGTCTGCACCTGTGTGATAATTCCCTGATATGTTTCTTCCGGATAAGCCGAGAATTGTATTTCTACGGTATCCTGCACCCTGATATCCACAACGTCCTCTTCTGCGACATCAACTGTAATCGTATCCTCTGTTCCCGTTGCATACGAAAAAATTGCTCCTGTTGCTATCAGCTCATCACCATTTTCATAATTTAAGGTGGTAATCACTCCACTTTCTGGTGCATAGATTGTATTGTCCTCACCAACAAAAGCTTCAAATTCTTCCAACATGCTTTCAGCATCTGCTAAGGTATTGTAGGCTTTCGTTACTGATTCTTCCAAGCTGGCTACTGTGTATCCATAGATACTCTCTGCATTTTCATCTGACAGCTCTGCTGTAGCCTTATTTGCTGCAGCATTCATTTGTCCTGTCTTTGCTTCACTCTGCTTTTGCTGTAATTCGACATTCAATGATTGTATTTCCTTTTGCTTCTTATCTATATTTTCATTGATGCTGTCTATCTGCTCCTGCAGCTGATCATAGGTTGCTTTTGCTTTTGTATAGGTATCATAATTTGCAGTATAGCCTGCAGGATTATTGATACTTGTGTCATTTAGTGTGTTGGTTGCCGAAGTAAAAGCTGTTTTCGCCTCTTTATAGGATTCCCATAAATCTTCATCTTTTAAATCATCCTGAAGACTATTGATTTCTCCTTGTAATACCACCATATCTTCCTGCAGTTTTTTTATTTCGTTGATAACAGTAGACGTCTCTGCTGCATAAATACGGTCTGCATTTTCTGCTTCCAAAACACTTGTATCATATACACTTTTTGCACTTAATACACTAATATCATATTCTGCCTTTACTTCTTCATAGGTAACCTCTGCATCGGTTTTTACACTTTCTAACTGGCGTCTGCAGGAAACTACGGAATCATCTGTAAATTTTATGAGTTTATCTCCTTTTTGAATGCGTGACCCTGCAGCTATGTATGTTTCTTCTATTGTAAGATACTTTTGTGTATCTTCCTCGTCATCATCATCTTCTTCATCTTCATCACTTTCTAAGACAATGTCATAGGTCACATCTTTCGCATTTAAGTCCAAAGACCCGCTTTCCTGTATTCCCAGCACCAAATTTCCCTGCTTTACTTCTGTTTCTTTATAAACAAGTTTATCTTTCTTTAATAATGGATTGATAAAAAGTGTAAAGGCTGCTGCCAAAAGCAGAATTATTCCGCCCAGACATATTAAGACTTTTTTTCTGGTATGCTTATTTTTCAGGCTTTCCTTCAAGCTTTTCTTCAGGTCTTGCACCTTTTTTTTCCAATCGATTTGGCTGATTTTCTGAAACAGAAGTTTGATTTTCTCTATCTGTTGTTTCACTCTTCTTAACATGCCGATGCGGCATGCACTCCTATGTCGTGCCTTTCGGCACAAATAATTAATGAAATCATTGTATATCTCTTGATTTCTAGCTACCAAATGATAAAATTTTCTTAGAGACAGTAATACACTACAGAGCACGACATGGGGAGTGGCGAAAGTTAACTTATC
>CAZQTM010000076.1:0-2807 GCA_964595855.1 uncultured Lachnospiraceae bacterium
GGTGATTTCAAAAATTTAAAGTTATTCATAGATAATATATTATCCTTTTTTATTCTTATAGTCAACCGACAGATAATATATTATCTGTTTGTTCGCACAGTGGCGAAGGAGGCGGTAAATTGTAATCCAAGAATCTAGTTTGTAAGACAAAAACTCATATATTGTAAATGAAAGTCCCGTTTTGTAACCGAGATTCCCGTTTAGAAAGCGAAAATCTCGGTTTGTAAGCGAAAATCCAGAGTTTACCTTTATTTTGCATCTTGATATAATTAGTTCGGCAGTAAATTTTTGTATATCAAACAGAAGTCGGATCTCGCTCAGCATGTTTTGTAACTGGAGATTCCACCCCTCTTTTGAGGTATAGAGTTTTGCTTTTGGCAGCTTGTTATAAAAATTTACTGGTTACTTTTTGAGAAGACGAGGCTTAAGGATGATGTCATCGGCGGCAACCGGTCTACATCCTAATCTTTTTGCTGTTTCTTCTCCATAGTAAAAGCTGAACGCTTCGTATGGGCAGTCACTCGATGAGCACATGCATTATAAGGATAGCTTGAATAACCACTTTTTAAATCAAAATTCAAATGAACTTACACCCGTTAGAGTTTGCCCAGGCTGGGCAAACAAAAAGGACACCTTTCTATATTTCTTTAGAAAAGTGCCCCAAATAGTGCATTCTTATTAAACTATTCGTTCCCCCATAATCATCCTCCATTTTTTAGGTGATTACATATTTTCCTCAATCTTATCAATCAATGTGATATCTGCCGGAAGCCATGCAACAGATCTTAATTCTTTTTTGCATAACCACTTTGCATCTTCATGTTCTTTCAACTCCAGATTTCCTAATACAATTTCAGCCCAGAAGCAGTCCATAGATAAATGAAATGTTGGATAGTCATATTCAATGGTATCTATCAATGATCCAACATTTATTTTAGTATCAAGTTCTTCCTCTATTTCACGAGCCAATGCCTCTTGTGAAGTTTCGCCTACTTCGATTTTTCCACCTGGAAACTCCCAGCCACCTTTCATATCTCCATAACCTCTCTGGGTAGCAAATATAATTGGTTGTCCAAATTCATTAACTGCTTTGATAACAGCAGCTACAACTCTAATTATTTTCATTGTTTTCTCCCATTATAAAGCAATGCTTTTATTTGCTTTCTCCAACAACTGTGCTGGAATCTCATGATCAAGTTTCCAAACAAAGCGCACTGGCTTATTTCCTTCATGACTAACATGTTTTGCATTGCCTAAAAAGACATACGGAGCTGTATAGAGCCCATCCTTTTTATACTCACGTACAAATAATGATATTGTGTTGCCTGTCTTTTCATGATTTACATATCGCTGCGCAGTGGAACTACTTTCTGCCAGTTGACTTTGCGTTTCCCAGTGGAACAATGTCTCATTTATCGCATAATCATCATACATAGTTGATGGACTAAATTCTTTTTCGGACTTATTTAAATTAATCAAGAATATATCTGTCTTCTTGTCTTCGAAATACTTCACTCCTTCACGAAATTCCGGAGCTTGTTTTTCATTGAAATATCCTAGTGCCGCCATAATTTGTCTCGTATTATATCTACAATGAATGTCCAATGGACAATCAAACTTGTAATCATTTTTCACTGGAACAAAATCAATTTTCTTCAAGTTGTAACACAAAATTTGCAAAATTTCTTCTTTCACAAAGTCATAATGTACCACAGCTCTAATTCCCTCTATAACTGATGCAAATCCCGCTTTTATTGGTTCATCCTTATAAAATGTGTAATAAAGCATATTTAACATGCTCTGTTCTGATTCATTCTTTGGAATTTCCCCTTTCTCAAGATAGTTAATCCAATAAGTTAAAAGTGACTTGGAATTTACATGTAACAATCCGTTAAACTTTCTATATACGTCATTCTCTACGTCCCTTGTATCTTGAAGAATATTGGCCCATTGCATTAATCTATGTAACGAACGTGTTCCATCTGGACGATAAAACTCCAACAATCCAATCCCATGGTAATCAATGAAATAATCTAATCTTAATGGCAGTGATGTATCTTGTTCAAAGTACTTCACCTTTTCAATCAAAGAGTTCTTATTTACAACGCATTGTTTCAAATTGCTAAGCACATATTCTTGAGCTAGCTTTTCTAACTGAATATAACTTCCCTTTGGTAAGTTTGAAAAACCATCTTCCACATACTTACGTATAGAATGATGTGTTGTTCCAATCATTGCTCGGAATTTATGTTCAAAATTATACTTATGATGTGCTTGTCCTATAAAGTCCAAAACTGTTAAACATTCTTTCCCATCAAATAAACGTAATCCTCTACCTAACTGTTGTAAAAATACAGTCGTACTTTCTGTCGGACGTAAAAACAAAATCGTATTAATCTCCGGAATATCAACCCCTTCATTGTAGAGATCTACAACAAAAATAAATCTTAATTTCCCTGAAACTAAATCCGTCTTTGCATCGCTTCGAATATCATCTACACTTTTTGACGAAAGTGCTATTGAAGGTACTCCATGCTCATTGAAATAATCCGACATATATTGTGCATGATTAATGCTAACACAAAATCCTATTCCTTTTACTTCATCCATATCAGTCACATACTGATATACACTCTTTAAAATCATAGAAGCGCGTTTTGTATTTGCAGAATAGCAATTTTCTAATTCTGCTACATCATATTTCCCATGCCAACTAAGTTTACTATAATCTATAGTATCTGACACACCGAAATACTGAAATGGTGACAATAGTTTTCTGTCAAGCGCCTCAACAAGTCTTATCTCAG
>CAZQTM010000076.1:2817-8771 GCA_964595855.1 uncultured Lachnospiraceae bacterium
ATACGTCCATCAAAGTATTCCAATATATTCTTTCCATCTAAACGTTCTGGTGTAGCCGTTAATCCTAGTAAAATCTTTGGTGTATAATATACAAGCAGGTTTTGATATGATTTTGCTGCAGCATGATGAAATTCATCTACCACAATAAAGTCATAAAAATCTTTCGATGTTAATGATGTAAAATCAGCAGAATTGAACGACTGTATACTAATAAATAAGTGTTCTACCTGTCTTGGTCTAGCACCATCCACATATAAATCACCAAAATTAAAATCATTTAAAACTTCTCTGTATTTTTCTATGCTCTGCTCTAATATTTCCTTTCGATGAGCTACAAACAGTAATCTTGCATTCTCATGCGTTTCTTTAAATCTACGATAATCTAATGCAGCTACAATTGTTTTACCTACACCAGTTGATGCAACCACTAGATTCTTATTATTTTCATGAATTTCTCTTTCTGCTGTAAGGTTATCAAGGATCTCCTTTTGATATGGATATGGTTTAATCGCACATTGTAAATGCATCTTGCTTTGCTCAAATTCAATCATCTTAGACAACTCTGTCTTAAGTTTTTCCTGACAATCCTCGTTATTTGGATCAAATGTTTCAAATGAATCATTATTCCAATAACTTTCAAATGTAACTGCAATTTTTTTTATAATATCTACAGATTCCTGTTCTGTAATCTTCAGATTCCACTCTAATCCCTCTGTAAGTGCTGGATTTGACAGATTTGAAGAGCCAATATAAGCTGTAGAAAATCCTGTATCTCTTCTAAAAAGATACGACTTTGCGTGCATTCTCATATGATTTGTTTCATAATTAATCTTCACTTCCGTATTGGGAAGTTTTGCCAATTCCTCTATCGCTTTGTAGTCAGTGGCTTTCATATATGTTGTTGCAATAACACGAAGCTTTACCCCTGGTTTTGCAGTAAAAGCTCGTAGTTCATCCATTATTCTTCTAATAGCACTCCACTTAACAAATGACACCAAAAAATCTACAGAATCGCTACTTAAAATTTCTTTCTTTATTTCAGATAGCATATTGGGTTCTTGCTTTGATCCTGTAAACAAGGTACTCTCAAGCAAGGAGGTTTCTGGCCTCAATGTTTTAATATTAGTAATACTTCTTGCTGTATTGATCTTCTTATAAAGAGATTTAAGGACTTCACCTTTTTCTAATATCTCAAGTACTTTAAAATCATCCTCTCCTGTATGTCGAACAATACTATTTATAACATCGTTGCATAATTGAATTTGTGCAACTACAGCCTCTTTGTCCTTGTTATTTGGAAAATCTTCTCTAATATATTTAAAAGCACGCTGAATAACATAAGAAATGTATATCGTCAATACTTTCCTTGCATCGTCTGCATCTAATTTTTCCAGTTCAATATCGTACTGAGATAAATCTAATAAATCGATTTCTGATTGAAGCTTACTATTTACAATTTGCTCATATATGCCATCTGATATCATATTTTGTCAACCTCTAATCCACATATTCCAAAAAAATTTTCTCTGCAAATCCTCCACGTTCATTGGCTTTCTTCGCCCGTGTCTCTTCTAGTTGTGCTAATGTATATCCCCTAGCAACACAAATTGCCTGTAAAACCTCAAGCACGTCTGCCATTTCCTCTATATTTTTATCCTTCTGGTATTCAGCCACTTCTTCATTCAATTTTGCTTCAAGTGTAACAATATATTCTTCATCCGTAAGAACATGTGTAGCACAGCTTTTACCCGCTGCCTCGATTATATCTGGTATTTTATCTCTAACTAGTTTATTATGTACTTTCATTCTACTTCACCTCGTATAACCAGTTATGAAAGCCACAATTCCGTGCAGATTGATAAACTGGTAAAATAATAGATTTTAGTTCCTTTGTAAATTCCAGATACTCCATACCTTGTCTGTATACTCGATACTTAATATCATCACTATTAATATGTTCCCTGGCACACTTTTCAAATTCTTTATGCACTACATCATATTTCCATATTGCTTTATATGACTGATATTCCTGTATAACCAATCGTTCAAAATAAGTTTCCCAATCTGGAAGATTATTGCTCTTTGAACTGTTTATACTCTTTGTTGTAGGGTTTAAGTTCCACATTTCATCATGTGCCACATAAGACCACGGCACAAAATGATCTATGGAAATATCCCTCTCTGACAATACTTGATTCCCATATATCTCACGAACCGGTTCAATACTTAGAATTAGCTTCCAGTATTTTTTAATCTTCTCCAGCTTTCGTTCTTGTGGAGGAAAGAGCTTATCTGCAATTCCTGGTACACTTGGATTTCTTTTTTGAATATAAAGAATTAAATTGTACTCGAGCCATCCCTTGATTATTTCTTGATTTTTGATAATATATTTAGCCCATTCATCATGAATGACGATCTCCGTAAATAAACCGTTTAATGATGTAAAATAATACATCAATCTCTTTTCTTGATTGATTCTTGTGATTAGTGCGGTCTCTGAAACATTCCATCCTTCACCTTTTAAAGATGGCATAAAAGGTGCTTGTAAACGGTAAGGTACATTATAGGTAAGTGTTCGCTTTTTTCTTATTATTTCCTTATCATCCGTGCTTTCTAGCAAATCAATAATTGCAGTTTTTTTCTCACAAGATTTAAGTTCTGGAAATTTCTCTTTAATCAGATTAACAACATCTTCTAATGTATCCTTTGGCCCAAGGTTTAGATGATATTCTGTAACCATATACCAGGCGTCAGCTATCATCTCATCTACAAGTTCCTCATAAGAAAGTTCTGTATTTCCGTCAATGACCTTAGATACAATTGCCTTAAACCAGAAAAACTTATAGCATTCACTTGTATTGTCAAAAAGTCTTCCTAAATATTCAATATTTAGTTCTTCAGAATATGGTAATTGCACCTTGTCATCACCTCGCATTTTCACATTGTTTTATATTTCTCTATTCATTTTGATTTCTTAATTTCCTAGGATCTTCTGGTTTTTTAGCATCAGCAGGTATCAACCAAGTTTTTCCCTTTATCATCGCGCCTTCTAATCTTCCTTCTTTGCAATAAATACCCACTCTTCTTTGTGATATTCCCCATTTTTCTGCAAATTCCGCTGTTGTTAAATATTCCATTCTATATCCTCCATAAAATCATTAACAAACTATAATTAGTATTCTCTTATTCGAACACTTTCAAAATATCTGTAATATTTTTAAATAATTATGATTTAATAAGATTCAATTTCTTGAGTCGCGCTCTTATTGCTCCAGTGGTTCGACCGTGAATCTGAGACAAATCGTTTATGCTAAACTGTCCACTTTGAAATTCATTTGTGAGCTTCTTATCTTCTTCCTCAATCCATGGACTGTATGCCCCTGCGTGCTTCTCTCTTTTTTTTCCAATCCATTCACTCTCTAATTTTGGTTCTGAAGCTTCTTCAATAATAATCTCACCGATATAATGCTCTACAATCATTCTCTGAACTTGCGGTGGATACATTAGGAGCGTGTATGTATTTCCTTTCTCACTTACCTTCTCTACAGTTTTAATTCCAAGATTGGATCCTCTTTCGGTAGGTATTTTTCCAAATCTACCGTCCTGTTCCTGTTCAATTATCAAACCTGTCTCCACTAAATACTCGGTAAGTCTTGTCGCTGGAATCTTTTTAATATCATCCCTCGTACAAATACGATTCATTTCATCTAGTATATCTGAAATATAGTATAAATTCATATATTTAAATTCATCTGCTTCTTTATGAAGTAAGTAAAATTCTTGTTTTCCAGCTTTCTTCATTTTCTTATTACTAATAATATCGCTCTTTGATTCAGCCGACTCATTAATATCTGCTTTATTCTGGAACAATCCAGGATAGATGTCCACACACTCTTCAATAACAGCTAAAAATCTTTCACCATACTTGCTATATTTATTTTCACCTACACCTGAAACATTGAGCATCTCTCTTTGAGAAGTAGGAGCCTTTACTGCCATATCAATTAAGGTTTTATCACTAAATATGATATATGGTGGCATGCTTTCTTCTCTTGCGATTTCAAGTCTGAGTTCTCTTAGCTTATTAAATAACTTGAATCCAGTAGATGTAAGCGACTCCATACCTTTTGATTTCTTTTTCGCTTTTGTTACCTTCTCAGGCAACTTATCATCTTCCGTAATTTTTATTAAAATTGAAGTTTCCGGATTCTTAAGCTCACTAATATCGTCAAGTTTAATTACCTGATAATCTCCAACAGCGAGATAGCCTTCTAAAACCAGTTGCTCAACTAATCGTTTTAAAAGATTCTTATTTGTAGATGCTAAGGCACCATAGGATTTATAATTTATTGTACCTATTTCCTCGAGCCTTGCTGTCTTTGCACCAGTTACAGTGTCGATGATAATATTCTTGCCATATCGTCCCTTAGCTTCATATACACAATTTATTATTTTCTTTGCTGCCTCTGTCATGTCTAATGTTTCAAATTCACGAAGACAATTTCCGCAATCTTTACATGGCTTGTCTGGATTCTCACCAAAATATCTCAAAATATAGTTTCGCAAGCACTCTGTTGTGTAACAATATCCCTCCATAATTTGCAAACGTTTTGTATCTCTGTCTTTTACAGTATTTCTGTCTACCGGATCCAACTCCGACATTTCTTTATGATCTAAAAGGAATCTGTTGATAATAATATCCTGTGGTGAAAACAGCAGAATGCACTTGGAATCCAAACCGTCTCGGCCTGCTCTTCCTGCCTCCTGATAATAATTCTCCATACTTTGGGGCATATTGTAATGTATTACAAATCGAACATTTGACTTGTCAATTCCCATGCCAAAAGCATTAGTAGCAACAACAATATTTGTATAGTCAAATACAAAATCATCCTGCATTCTTTTTCTTTCAGCAGCTCCCATCCCGGCGTGATATTTCGCTACTGATATTCCTCTACTCTTCAGCAAATCATACAGACTATCAACATTCTTTCTTGTAGCACAGTAAATTATTCCACTATCTTCTGGCTGCTCTGCTATATAATCTAAAATATACTGATCTTTATTTTTTGGCTTGTCTACCTGAAAAAAAAGATTATCTCTATCAAATCCAGTTACTAGGACATATGGATTATTTAATTCCAAAGTGCATACAATATCTTCTCGAACCACTTCAGTTGCTGTGGCTGTAAAGGCACTAATTATTGGACGTTTTTCAAGCAATTTTACAAACTCGACGATTCGCATGTAACTCGGGCGAAAATCCTGTCCCCACTGCGAAATACAATGAGCTTCGTCAACAGTAATCATGGATATCTGAACATTTCTAGCAAGATCAAGGAATCCTTCTGTAACAAGCCTTTCTGGTGCCACATAAATTATTTTATACACCCCATGTCTGGCTTTTCTTACTGTCTCACAGAAAGCATTCTCTGACAAAGAACTATTAATAAAAGCAGCAGAAATTCCTGCTTCACTCAATGCTTTAACCTGATCCTGCATAAGAGAAATAAGTGGAGAAATAACCAATGTAATACCCGGCAATAGCATTGCTGGAATCTGATAACAAACAGATTTACCAGCACCTGTAGGCATAACTGCAAAAGCATCTTTACCAGATAATATGCTTTCTATTATAGGCTTCTGGCCCGGTCGAAATAAATCATATCCAAACAGAATTTTAAGTGCTTCCTCTGGAGTATCATATCTTTCGTCTTTTACAACTGAACTCTCAAAGAAGTTCACATTATCATATTCTGGAGCACCTTCTTGTTCCTCATATGTCTCAGCCATTTCAAACAAACTGGTCCAATATGAATCACCTATGTATTCGCTATCGAAATTTGAATTATCGTTCATCGAAACCACCTACCTATATCTGTCTCTAGTCCTCATTATCATCTTCATCAAAGATTTCTCTATTCGGATCTTCCAAATACTTCTTCAAATCCCTA
>CAZQTM010000077.1:0-8757 GCA_964595855.1 uncultured Lachnospiraceae bacterium
CATCATTTTAAAGAAAGATATAAATCATAGATGGTATCAAAGGTATAGGTTGGAGGAAACTCAGTATCAAACAGATCTTCCTGCTTTGCTTCACCGGTAAGAACAAGGGCCGTATCTACATTGGCATTGATGCCACATGCTATGTCAGTATAGAGACGATCTCCCACCACGATGGTCTCTTCCTTGGAAAAACCGGATTCCTTCATACAATAAGAAACCACTTCCTTATTGGGTTTTCCTAAGTATACAGGCGCTCTATCTGTAGTATCTTCTAACATTTTGCAGATTGCCCCACAATCCGGAATAAATCCAAAATCTATTGGACAACGTAAGTCAGGGTTGGTTGCATAGAAAGGGACATCCATGGTTTCTAACACTTCACTTGCAACCGTTAATTTTTCATAGTTCAGTTCATTATCATATGCTACAACAATGCATGAGATGGAGGAGTCTACATGTTCCGTAATATGAAGATCGTTTTTCCTTAATTCCTGAATGAAAGAGGAGGTTCCCAAAACATAGATTAGCTTATTGGCATAATACTTTTTTAGAAATAGGATTGTCATAAGACCGGATGTAACAAAGTCACTCTCTGTAGTTTTAAGTGAAAAACTTTGATTAAACTTCTTTACGTAATCCATGCCACTTTTAGTTGAATTATTCGTAATAAAGTAGGATTTACCACCACTTTTTTCTATCAGTTCTAACAGTTCTCTGCTTCCCTTATAAAGGTTATTTCCAACTGCGAGGGTACCATCAATATCAAAAAGAAATAATTTTTTATGATTCATATAAATACCTTTCAATGCTAATTTTACTATTAATGACTATTTTAACATATATTCGCAGATATATACAATTTCTAACTTCATTATTGGTATTATTCATCTTTTGGATGAATCGCTTTTCTTATTGTGGTATGATATTTGTAATTCATTTAAATACCCTGTTGTGAAAGGAATGTGGATAATTGAGTTTGCAGATTATAACAGGTGCCAGTGGTGCCGGAAAAAGTACGATGGTCTACCAGAGAATAATTGAGGAAAGTAAAAAAAATCCGAAATGCAACTATTTTGTTATTGTTCCGGATCAATTTACCATGCAGACACAGAAAGACCTGGTTACCATGAGCCCATGCGGGGGAATCATGAATATAGATGTTTTAAGCTTCAACCGTTTAGCTCATAGAATTTTTGAGGAGACAGGTGGTAACAGGAAACCGGTTTTAGACGATACCGGTAAAAGTCTGATCTTAAGAAAGATTGCATCAGACTTAAAAGAAAGAGTTCCGGTAATCGGGGCAAATCTGGACAAACAGGGATATATTCATGAAGTAAAATCGGCAATTTCAGAATTTATGCAATATGGAATTGGAATAAAAGAGCTGGAGACGCTTACAGAATATGCAAAGCCAAAGGGTTCTCTATATTATAAACTAAAGGATCTGTCTGTTATCTATGATGGATTTTTGCAGTATATCAGGAATAATTACATCACAACAGAAGAATCCATGGATATTCTTTCAAAGGAACTTTATCATTCCAGAATAATCCAGAATAGTATCGTTGTATTGGATGGATTTACCGGGTTTACACCGATCCAGAACAAGGTAATTGGAACTTTAATGGAGTTATCGAAACAGGTTATTGTTACGATTACAATGGACACTGTTAATCATGCTGTAGAAGGAATAAAAGAGCAGGATTTATTTGCGTTAAGTGCAAAGACATATGAATCTTTAGTAAGATTAGCAAAAGAAAAAGAAATTGTAATCGAACCCCTTAAGGCCATTAACGAGCCGTTTGTGAAACGTTTTGAGGGGAAACAGGAGCTATTATTCTTAGAACGTAATCTATTTCGCTTTCCAATCTGTTCCTTTCAAGGATTAAAGGATGACAATAGAATCATAATTGACAAGTGTGCAGATATTCATGAAGAAGTAAGAAATACCTGTAATAACATACATAATCTGATTAGAGAGACAAATTGTTCCTATCGGGATATTGCGGTCATTACAGGTGATCTGTCCAGTTATGAAAGTGAAGTGGAGGAGGAGTTTTTAAAGTACTCCATTCCATTTTTTATGGATAAAACAAGAGGGATACTCCTAAATCCCTTTATTGAATACATCAAATCGGTTTTAGAAGTATTCCTTAATAACTTTAATTATCAATCTGTATTCCATTATCTTAGAAGTGGCCTCACTGATTTTCGTATGGATGAAGTGGATGATTTGGAAAATTATGTACTTGAACTCGGAATCAGGGGAAAAAGAAGCTGGACAAGGGTCTTTGCCGGGAAAACAAAGTTAATGAAAAAGGATGAAAGTGCGATTGACACCCTGAATTACTTAAATTCATTAAGGGAAAGAATGATTGCATCTTTAGAACCTGTGTTAAAAGGAACATCTGAGGATGGTCTGATTGAAATGAACCCTGCCACATTATTTCCGGTAAAAGAATATATTTACAGACTTTATACATTCATCGTACAAAACAGAATCAGTGAAAAACTTACCGTTTATGAAACTATGTTTCATGAGAAGGAAAATTTTACAAAGGAAAAAGAATACGCACAGATTTATCGCCTGATTATGGAATTATTTGATCAGATTATCGATCTGATTGGTGAAGAAAAAATGAGTATTAGAGAATTTTCTGATATTCTGGATGCTGGTTTTAATGAGATAGAGGTGGGAAGTATCCCCCAGAGTGTTGACAGGGTTATAGTTGGTGATATGGAGCGTACTCGTTTAAAACCAATTAAATATTTATTCTTTCTTGGAATCAATGATGGATTTATTCCAAAGAATGGAAACAAAGGCGGCATCATATCTGACATGGAAAGAGAATTTTTAACGGGCAGTAACATGGAGCTTGCACCCTCTCCCAGACAGCAGATGTATATCCAAAAGTTCTATCTATACTTAAATATGACAAAACCGTCAGAAAAGTTATTTCTATCTTATACATGTATGAACAGTGAAGGAAGCGCATGTCGTCCATCTTACTTAATTCCCATGATGGAGCGGATGTTTCCAGGTGCCTATGAAGAAAAGAACTTAGTAAGTGCATTGGATAAAGTAGGAAACCAATATGAGGCTAGAGAATACTTCTGCATACTTCTTCGGAAATATTTGGATGGTTGCATCCTGGATGAGGAAAGGGATTCATTTTTCTTATTGTTATCTTTACTGAGTGAAGAGGAAAAGGGAAAAACATTTATCCTGTATATGATAGAGAAAGGTTTTGGGGTCTATCATGAGAAATCATTGGAAGGGGTAATTGCAGGAGTATTATATGGGCAGACTTTATTATCCAGTATCAGCAGAATGGAGAAATACGCATCCTGTGCATATTCCTATTTTCTACAATATGGAATCAGTCTAAGGGAGCGAGAGTATTATGGATTTGAAGACCGTGATATCGGAACCATATTTCATGGTGTCTTGGAAATATTCTCAAATAAAATTATTGAGAGTGGTTATACTTGGTTAACTTTCCCTAGAGAAGAAGGGGAAAGAATCGTGGCAGAAGCTCTAGAAGAATTTTCTACCGAATACACGGATGCCCTTCTTTTCGAGAGCGCCATAAACCGTTATACACTTCGTAGAATGGATCGTATTTTAAAACGTGCCGTAAATGTGATTTCATACCAGCTTAAGAAAGGAAAATATGTACCGGAGGCTTATGAAGTATCATTTGCCGTGGAAGAGTCACTGGATGAGATAAATATCGCTTTGAATGAACAAGAAAAGATGCGCCTAAACGGCAGAATTGACAGGCTAGATACCTATGAAGATGATCAACGTGTTTATGTAAAGGTAGTTGATTATAAATCAGGAAATAAGGATTTTAGCCTGGCTGCATTTTATCATGGATTACAGTTGCAGCTTGTAGTGTATCTGAATGAAGCAATGAAAAGTGCTGCTAACAGCCATCAGGGAAAGGAAGCCATACCGGCAGCCCTACTTTACTATCATGTATCAGATCCTCTTATAGATGGAGAGGAAGGGATGAACGAGGAGTCTATTAATCAGAAAATCAGACAGGAACTAAGAACAAGAGGAATTGTAAATAGTGACGCTAACGTCATAAAAAGTCTGGATGAATCAGGAGTGAAAAAATCAGACTGTATTCCTGTTGAATACAAAACGGATGGTACCTTTAGTTCCTCATCTTCTGTGATGTCAAAACAGGAGTTGCAATTGCTATCTGATTTTGCAACTTACAAATTAAAAGAGCTTGGCAGAAAAATATATAAAGGTGAAATACCAATAGACCCTACAATGCAAGGAAAACAGGATGCGTGTACGTATTGTCAATATAAAGGGGTATGTGGATTTGACGAAAGAATACCAGGTTATGAAAAAAGAGACATTCCAAAAGAAGATGACAGTGAAATATTAAAAAAGATGCAGGAAGAGATAAATGGGGAAGGAGAATCATAGATGGCTTTTACTTATACAGATGATCAGTTAAAAGTAATTGAACTGCGTAATCGTAATATTTTGGTATCTGCAGCTGCCGGAAGCGGTAAGACAACCGTATTGGTAGAACGTATTATTCGTATGATCAGTGATGAAGAGAACCCCGTGGATATTGACCATCTACTCGTTCTCACCTTTACCAATGCTGCTGCTTCTGAAATGAGAGAGAGAATCAGTGATGCCATTGATGAACAGTTAAAGATTCATCCGGAAAATGAGCATTTACAACGTCAGGCTACCCTGATACATAATGCACTTATTACTACCATTCATAGCTTTTGCTTATTTCTATTAAAAAATAACTTTAACGAAATTGGACTCGAACCGGGTTTTCGAATTGCAGATGAAGGAGAACTGAAACTGTTAAAAGAGGAAATACTGGATGAATTACTGGAGGAGTTATTTGAAAATAAGGAGATAGAAGGTTTTGAAGAACTCGCAGACAGGTTCATTACAGGTAATAATACAGGTGGTTTAAAAGAAATTATTCTAGATGTTTACCGGTATTCCATGAGTTACCCATTTGCACAGGACTGGCTTAATGAAAGAAGAAATGATTACAATATTCAAAGTGAAGAGGAGTTTTTGAACTCTTCATGGGGAAGCATGTTTCTTAAAATGATTAAAAATACCATGAAAGAGTGTATGGAATTAACCAGTAAGAATTTATTACTTTGTCAGGAAACGGATGGCCCTTATTTGTATGAACCGGCTCTAATAAGTGATCTTGAATTACTTGAGAAAGCAAAGAAATGCAACAAACTGAGCGACTTTTATTACTTTTATCAAGGCTTATCGTTTACAAAACTTGCTTCTAAAAAGGATGACAGTATCAGTACACAAAAAAGAGAGAGCTCAAAGCAGCTTCGTGATGCAGTAAAGAGTACGCTGCAAGATATAAAAAAGAAATATTTTTCTATTAACCCAGATGATTTGCTGACACAGATGAAAGAAAGCAACAAAATTATTGACACACTTGTCAGCACCGTTCTTCTTTTTATGGATCGGTTTGGAATGAAAAAGAGAGAAAAGAAAATAATTGATTTTACTGATATGGAGCATTTGTCTTTACAAATTCTCTTAAAAAAACAGGATGGGGAATATGTTCCTACACAGACTGCAATCGATTACAGCAGCTATTTTAAAGAAATCATGATAGATGAATATCAGGATTCTAACATGGTACAGGAATGGATCCTTCAGAGTATAGCTGGGGAGAAAGATGGACGCTTTAATCGTTTTATGGTAGGGGATGTAAAACAAAGTATCTACAAATTCCGTCTGGCCTGTCCTGAGATATTCATGGAGAAATATGATACTTATGAAAAGGAAGATGGATGTAAACAAAGAATAGACTTATCAAAAAACTACCGCAGTCGCAAGGAAGTAATAGGCAGTGTAAATTATCTGTTTGAAAAAATCATGTCAAAAGAGCTTGGAAATGTTTCTTATGACGAAACAAGTGCCCTTCACGAGGCTGCTGATTATCCGGATAGTCTTTGTGATAATACAACTGAACTTATGCTTATTGAGAAGGAGGATTCCAAACTTTCCAAACAGGAACAGGAAGCTTTGGCAATTGCTTACCGTATCAAAGATTTAGTTGGAAAATTTAATGTAAAAGACAAAAAAATAGGAGACTTAAGAAAAGCAGCTTACCGTGACATTGTGATTCTTTTAAGAACAAATTCAGGATGGGATGAAGAATTCAAACGTATTTTGGAGCAGGAGGGAATTCCAACCTATATTGCTTCAAAAACAGGTTATTTTTCGACGACTGAGATTCGAACCGTCATGAACTTTTTACGTGTGCTTGATAATCCCAAACAGGATATTGCACTTTTTGGAACCATGGTTTCCTGCTTTGGAGGCTTTAGTGAAGATGAAGTGGCCATGATTCGTACGCTAGGTAAGAAAAGCCTATTTTCCTGTCTAAAAAAGTGTGCAGATGAACAGATTACAGAGGAAGAAAAAGGTAAATTTAAAGGAATCTTATATCCGATTCAAAAAAGCAGGAGCTTTTTAGAATTGATAGGGAAATATCGAAAAAAAGTACCGTATGAGCCAATTCATAAATTATTACGTGAATTATTTATAGAGACAGATTATCTTTATGAAGTTACAGCATTGCCTTATGGAGAGCAGAGAAGAGCCAATGTCAGTATGCTTTTAGAAAAAGCAGAAAGTTATGAGAAAAGCAGTTATCGTGGACTTTTCCATTTTATTCGTTATATGGAACAGATACAAAAATATGATGTGGATTATGGCGAAGCTGCAACTCTTAATGAAAATGCTGATGTTGTACGAATCATGAGTATTCATAAAAGTAAGGGACTAGAGTTTCCAATCTGTTTTGTCTCTGGTTTATCTAAGAAATTTAATATGTCTGATGCAAGGGAACAGGTTATCTTAGACAGTAATTATGGGATTGCACTAGATTATGTTAACGTAGAAAAAAGAGTAAAGTATTCTGATCTTAGAAAAAAAATATTAGCGGAAAAAATGAGACAGGATAATCTGGCTGAGGAAATACGAGTTCTTTATGTTGCACTGACAAGGGCAAAAGAGAAACTTGTCATGACCGGTGTCGTAGATGATTTTCAAAAACTGGTTATAAATCTTAAGTCAAATCAATGCTTTACACCCTCTTTTTTATATCTCAGGGAATCATCTTATCTTGATCTTATATTGGATGCACTGATGTATGAGAAAGGGCTCGCAGATGCATTAAGTGAATATGGTTATGATGCAAATGAAAGTAGGAAACAATCCGGTGCTCCATTGTTTCAAGTCAATTGTCTGAAACCGGTAAATGTAATGGGAGGCAAAATAAAAGAAAAAGTTAGTCAGTATGCAAGAAAAGAGGAATTAATCAAGAAGCTTGAAAGTAATTGTGATAAGAACAGTTATCTAGAAAAGCTAAAAGACCAAATTACTTTTTTATATCCCCATGAGAATCTGCAGAAGCTTTATACAAAAACAACTGTTTCAGAACTCAAGATGGCAGCGATGAAGGAGGAATTTTCTCATGATAACAAAGAAGAAGCAGCAGATATATTATTTAAGGAAAACAATGCAGAAGTTGTGATTCCAAGATTTGCCGGGAATGAAGTAAAGGTTAGCGGAACAGCTCGTGGTAGTGCTTATCATAGAGTTATGGAGTTGTTGAATTTTGAACAGTTTGACTTAAAACAGGATAAACAGGCATACCAAATCATTCTAAAAAAACAGCTTGATGACTTTGAAGCAAAAGGAAGAATGACCAAAGATGAAATAGATATTGTTGATACGAAAAAAATAGGTGAATTTCTGGAAACAGAATTAGCAGACCGTATGCGAAATGCACAGGAAGAAAATAACCTCCATCGTGAACAGCCATTTGTTCTCGGAGTGAGTGCAAAGAGGCTGTCAAGTGATTTCCCCAGTGAGGAAACCGTTTTAATTCAGGGTATCATAGACGTATATTTTTTAGAAGGAAATGATATCATTTTGTTGGATTATAAAACCGATACGGTAAAGGAAGCAAAAGAACTGATTGAACGTTATCAGACTCAGCTTGTATATTATACAGAAGCCCTGGAGCGAATCACAGGGCTAAAGGTTAAGGAAAAACTGATCTATTCATTTGCTTTAAAACAGGTAATTGCTTTATGACACAGCCATCTGCTTTAAGTGTAACAGTGCCTTAGATACAGGAGGCATAAGAATGAGTATGAGTGTAAGGGCAGCCTCTGGAAAAATATAGCTCATGTTATAAACAATACCGGTCCAGATGGCAGCCGCGTCTCCGCCAAAGTTTCCAACATATTCGGTGTAGAAAATGACACCTGATATGCAGTGAAACACGAAACGCCCCAAAACACCTACTATGTATCCGGTTACTAAGCCATATTTTTTGTTGGAAAAGAAACCGGACAGACCAAGCGCACCAAAAGCAAGAGGAAAATCTAAAAGCACTTGCAATGGGTGTACAAAATATGGACCTACAATAAATTGTAGAATTCCATATGCAATAGCTGTAGTGATTCCAATTTTGGGACCGTACCAGTATCCGATTAGACAGATCACCAGCATAGAAAATAGGGTGATACTACCTCCGTATGGAAGTGAGGGCAGTTTTAGAACTACAGAGATGACGGTTGCCAGAGCAATTGCCATGGCTGAAAAAACGAGCTTCTTTGTTGTAAATATTTTTGACATAAAAAAACCTCCATGCATGCATAGGAGGAAGTCATCAGTTGTAAATGCCAGAAGGTATGTATGTGTTT
>CAZQTM010000078.1:0-8746 GCA_964595855.1 uncultured Lachnospiraceae bacterium
GAAGTATGAAAGACAAAAATAACGATTTCTGGGAGCTTGTACAAGCTCCCTTTTTTATGCGCGTACAATGAGCCAAGTGTCAAGTTTATTTGAACATTTGGCGAATGTCGCGACAATCGAGTAGATTCCTACTCGATTGGAAAACATAGAATAATGTGATAAAATATGTATCATATGAAACACAATAATTGGTTTTGATGGAGGCCAGTGCGACAAATATGCTTGATAGCATATTTGTCACACACGAATTTGTGACGGAGCACAAATTCTATTTATCGCAAGTTGGAAATCGCCTTCGCGAATTTCCAACTGCGATGCCTCCGCAAAAACAGCTCCGGCATGGAGGATAGCATGAAAAAGATGATAGATAGTGATTATATCATTACGGATAAGGAAGGTAATTCTTATTTGCTTGAGCAAGAACAAATAAAATTGAAAACTGAGCTTATGAAGGAGATGGTTCGAATCCGTAAGTCAAAAAATATGACACAGCAGATGATAGCAGAACGTACCGGTATTGCACGACCTAATATTGCCAGAATGGAAAATGGTACATATAATCCAACAGTTGATATGCTTGTGCGAATAGCAGATGGTATGGGCATGCGTATTGAAATAAATTGGCTTGATAAGGAATAGATTTATTTGTTGTTATCCATACAAACGCATGGAGGAGAAAGTGAATGAGAATAATACATACAGGTGATCTTCACATTGGTAAGGTTGTCAATAACTTCAGTATGCTACAGGATCAAGTAAAAATACTGCATGAGATGGTAGTAATCGCTAAGACTAAAAATGTGCAGGCATTTATCATTGCGGGAGATGTTTATGACAGATCCATTCCTACAGCGGAAGCAGTGACGGTTATGAATCATTTTCTTGATGAATTAAAAGAACTTAATATTGAAGTATTTATCATAAGCGGAAATCATGATTCACCCGAAAGAATCAGTTTTGCCGAGAACATACTGGAAAAGCAATCTGTTTTTATTGCTGGGAATGTAAAGGATAAGGTAAAACAGGTGACAATAAAAGATGAGTATGGAGAAGTAATTATTACCCTGTTACCTTATGTAAAACCAGCTCTATTATCATGCAAAACTTGCGAGGAAGCAGTTCAAAGGCTGCTAAAGACATGCAAACAGGATTTAGAAGATAGCTGTAAAAGAAATATTTTGGTAACTCATTATTTTGTTACCAATGCAGGAAATAGCCCTGAACTTTCCGATTCTGAAACAACAGTAGCGGTGGGAGGACTTGATAATGTAGATGCATGCAACTTTATCGGATTTGATTATGTAGCATTGGGACATATTCATAAACCACAGAGAATGGAGAGTGGGGAAGGTAAAATGCCTCCAGTTATATATTCAGGAGCACCACTTGCTTACTCATTTTCCGAGTGTGGACAAGAGAAAAGTGTTACACTCATAAATCTATCAAAAAAGGGCGAACTAAGTATCGAACGACTACCATTACATCCAATGCATCAGATGAGGAAGATTAAGGGTAAACTGGAAAACTTAATTATGCCAAGTGTAACTAAACTTGCCGATAGAAATGATTATTTACAAGTCACACTGACGGATGAGGAGGAACTGATAGATCCGATTAGTACACTTAGAGAAACATATCCTAATGTCATGCAACTTATCTTCCAAAAGAATGAAATGGGTGAAGATAATGAGTCTCCTATTACAGTAACACAAAGCAAATCAATTGACCAAGTATTCTCTGACTTCTATTTTGCAGTTAGAGAAAAGGATATGGATGAGAAAAGAACAGAACTAATAAATGACATTATAAATAATCTACAAAATTAGTTTATAAATAAGTTTATTGAAAGGTGCAGGTATTGGCTGATGAAACCGGTTTTATTGACACTTAGTGGATGGGGACCATATAAAGAAACTCAGGTTATCGATTTTCGTAATTTTAATGGGCGTAATTTATTTTTGATTACAGGGCAGACTGGGGCAGGAAAAACAACGATATTTGATGCTTTGACGTATGCTTTGTATGGAACATTAAGTGGTGATGTCAGGGAAAAGGCAACGGTTCGAAGTGACTTTGCAGATGAGAATACGAAGACATATGTTGAACTGATTATGACTCATAGATCACTTGAATACAAAATATGCCGCAATCCGGAATACCTAAGACCGAAGAAAAGAAAAGGCGGAAATTTAGATACGACGAAAGAAAAGGAAAATGCAATACTAACATTGCCTGATGGTACGATTATCGCCGGTAATAATGATGTAACGAATAAAATGCGTGAAATTTTATCAATGGATGTACATCAGTTTAAACAGATTTCCATGATTGCCCAGGGAGATTTTTCACGCATGATATTAGCCAGTCCGGCAGAGAAAACATCAATTTTCAGAGAAATCTTTGCAACCGGGCCTTATGCTTTGTTACAATCATCATTGAAAGAAAAGTCATCAAAGCTTTTATCCGAATATATGCTCTACAAGAATAAAATTGAAGAAGATATTCATATGCTTGATATCAATCAACCACAATGGAATGAACTTACTAGTGAAAAGTCCTTAAATATATCAAATATTATGCAATTTCTTAGAAAGACAGAAGAAAGCGAACAGACATTATTAAAGGAAGAAGAAATAAACGAGAAGAACCTGTCTAAACAGATTTTAGTATTACATAGTCAAAAAGCAGTGGCGCAGCAGATAAACAAACAGTTTAATGATTATGATGCAGCATTAAAAAAATTTGATGATCTGGTTGCGGGTGAAGAAGATATAAAGCAAATTATTTATAGACAAAAAAGGGCAGAGAAAGCTAGGAAACTGTTTTATGAAGAAAAAAGCAACCTCCAAACGGAGACAGAATGGAAAAATGTTATTCACAAGATTGATAGATTGAAGGATGAACTCTGTGAATTTAAATTAAAAATTGATAATTTTTCTCATCTGTATAACTGCAAAGAGAGTATGCTTCAGGCATTTGATTTAGAGGATAAGATAAAGACGTCAGAAAATCTGATTAAGACAAAAAAGAACGAGTTAGACAGTGATTTGAAAAGTTATCAGAAAATAAAATTGGAATATGAAAAAAGTCAGGATGAACTAGATGATAAAAGGAAACAGTATGAAAATGCACAAAGTAATTACCGCAGGGCTGTAGTGGGTATTGCGGCGAGCATGGTAAAAGAAGGGGAACCCTGTCCTGTTTGCGGCTCTATATCCCATCCTGCTGTTGCAAAAATACAAGATCGTGAGATAAACGAAGAATACCTAAAAAAAAGGCAAATTGAATTTCAAGATGCGAACGAAAGATGTAATGATAATTTTGCTAAGGCTGTCCAAATTAGAAAAGACTGTGAGTTGAAAGAGGAACAGATAAAAAGTGAAGATGATAAAAGAACAAAATTAATAGAAACTATGGATGGATTGCCAGTGATTGTCAAAGAATATATGAGGCAAAATGGTAGTGAAGGACATAAACGTTATCAAAATCAGATAACGGAGTATCAGTCATTGATAGGGGAAACCAAGGAGAAAGAAAAAGCATTGGAGGAACTCAAAAAGGAAGAGAAAAGATATCAAGAAGAGGTTACTTCGAATAAAGAGAAATTTAATAAAATAATGATAGAGAATGATTTTGAAACCTATAATGATTATCAGTGTGCGTTACAAGAGTTTAAGTCAGTTGAGAATTTTGAAAAGAGAGTCTCTGCGTATAAGGAAGAGAGGGCAGCTACCGAAAACATGCTAGCACATCTTAAACGGGAAACACAGGATAAAAAGGTTATCAATCTAGGTTCATTGCAATCAGATTTGGAACAGATAGAAGGCAAAAGGCAGATACTGAATGAACAGATAAAGAAAAAGACTATTTTTTTGGAGCAGATAAGGAGAGTATTAAGCGGTATAAAAGATAAGAAAAATCAATGTGAAAAATTATCTGAACAATATGGAATTGCAAAGGATTTAGATGATCTGGCAAATGGAAATAACCCGAAACGTCTTGTCTTTGAACAATATGTTCTGGCGGGTTATTTTGAGAGAATACTTAAGGCAGCAAACTTACGCCTTAGAAAAATGACGGATGGAAGATATGAGTTAAAACGTGCCTTACAGATCTCAGATGGAAGAAAAAAGGACAATTTAGAGATTACCGTGATGGATTTTTATACTGGGAAAGAAAGATCGGTAAAAACCTTATCAGGCGGTGAAATTTTCAAGGCATCCCTTTCACTTGCGCTTGGAATGAGTGATTGTATTCAGGCAGAAAGTGGAGGAATCCAAATTGATACATTATTTATTGATGAAGGATTTGGTGCGCTTGATGAGGAATCATTAGGTCAGGCATGCAGTACGTTACAAACGCTTGCAAGTAATAATAAAATGATTGGAATTATTTCTCATGTGCAGGAACTAAGAGAGAGAATTGATAATCAAATTATTGTTGAAAAGAAAAATGTTGGAAGTTCAATCAGGGTAGTATCATAATGGAAAAACTCAAAATCATATTTATTGATTTTGGTTTTTGCTTGACATATTCAACTATTTCCCCTATACTTTGACACAACAAAGCGTCAACGCTTAAAACTGTTACGGTTTAAAGTATAAGCATCATAAAGGGGAGAATAGCATGACTGTTAAGATTATTTTATTATTACTATTTTTTGTTTGTATGTTTGGAGTTGGAATATATTGCAGAAAACATACTTCTAATGTCAATGATTTTGTATTAGGAGGAAGGTCAGTAGGACCTTGGTTAACGGCATTTGCATATGGAACTTCATACTTCTCAGCAGTTGTTTTTATTGGATATGCAGGACAATTCGGATGGAAATATGGTGTTTCGGCAACATGGATTGGAATTGGAAATGCATTCATTGGAAGTTTGTTAGCATGGGTTATATTAGGCCGACGTACGAGGGTAATGACAAAACACTTGAATTCTGCTACCATGCCGCAGTATTTTGGAGGACGATTTCAGTCCAATTCTTTAAAAATTGCTTCATCTGTAATTGTTTTTGTTTTCTTGGTTCCATATACCTCTTCTATTTATAATGGTTTATCAAGGTTATTTGGGATGGCTTTTAACATACCGTATGAAGTTTGTGTAATAGCAATGGCAGTATTAACGGGGGCATATGTAATTTTAGGTGGCTATATGGCTACTGCCATCAATGACTTTATACAGGGTATTATTATGTTAATAGGTATTGTTGCAGTTATAGTAGCTGTGCTGAATGGTCAGGGAGGATTTTTAGAAGCAGTCAATAAGTTAGCATGTGTGGCAGGAGAAAACAGCAACGGAATCAATCAACCGGGGGTTTATGCATCGTTCTTTGGACCTAATCCGGTAAGCTTAGTAAGTGTTATCATTTTAACCTCATTGGGAACATGGGGACTACCACAGATGGTACATAAGTTTTATGCAATTAAAAGTGAAAATGATATTTCAAAGGGAGCAATTATTTCCACTTTTTTTGCAATTGTAATAGCCGGTGGAAGCTACTTCTTAGGTGGATTTGGTAGATTGTTTGACCAACCAGCAATATACAAAGCAGATGGAAGTATAGCATTTGACAGCATTATTCCACAGATGTTAAGTGGTGTTTCAGATGTACTGATGGGTATTATCGTTGTACTTGTTCTTTCAGCATCAATGTCAACTTTATCTTCCCTGGTACTTACATCTTCCTCAACACTTACACTTGATTTCTTAAAAGGAAATCTGATAAAAGATATGAAAGAGAAAACCCAGTTATTGTTAATGAGAATCCTGATTGTTGGTTTCATTTTTCTTTCTGTAATTTTAGCATTAGATCCGCCTACTTTTATTGCCCAGTTAATGGGTATTTCCTGGGGAGCATTAGCCGGAGCCTTCCTTGCACCATTTCTATATGGATTGTATTGGAAAGGTGTTACCAAAGCATCTGTGTGGGCATGCTTCATTTCAGGAATTGGTATTACGGTTTTTAATATTTTCTTCAAATGGTTTGAGTCCTCTATTACAGCCGGGGCAGCGGCAATGCTTATTGGATTTCTTGTTGTTCCTGTTGTATCCCTATTATCTAAAAAGATGGATCCGCAGAAGATTAACGAAATATTCTCCTGTTATGATGAAAAGGTTATTGTAACCAGTAAAAAGATTTTAGTGGATGAAGAAGAAATTATAAAATTAAGTTAATACATAAAAGAGGGACCAATAACTGATGTTATTGGTCCTTTGGTATTATTGTAAAAAAAATATAGTCTTTTTTACTGAAAATATGGTATTATTAAAAAGTTAATGTATGATACGAAGAAACTACTTAAATATAAGAAGTTCTTTTAAGAGATAAAATGATAATTGAAAGGATTTAGGGTATGAGCGAGAAAAAGATTATGTTAGGAAATGAGGCAATAGCTCGTGGCGCTTATGAGGCAGGTGTAAAGGTTTCAGCAGCTTATCCTGGAACGCCAAGTACAGAAATTAGTGAAAATCTGGTAAAATATGAGGGTGTTTATGCAGAGTGGTCACCAAATGAAAAGGTTGCAGTTGAAGTAGCAAGTGGAGCTTCAATCAGCGGGGTTCGTTCAATGGCATGTATGAAACACGTTGGACTCAATGTTGCCAGTGATCCTTTATATACTATGTCTTATATTGGCGTTAAAGGTGGTATGGTATTAGTTGTAGCGGATGATCCAGGTATGTACAGTTCACAAAATGAGCAGGACACAAGAATGATTGGACGTGCTTCTATGGTACCAGTTGTGGAGCCATCAGACAGCTTTGAAGCTAAGGAATTCATGAAGTACGCTTTTGATTTAAGTGAGAAATATGATACTCCTATCATTTTAAGAACAACAACAAGACTTGCACATTCACAGGGAATTGTAAATCTGGAAGACAGGGTTGAACCAATAGATATCCCATATGAAAGAGATATGAGAAAGAATGTAATGATGCCGGGAAATGCAATACAGAGACATCTCGTGGTCGAAAAGCGTTTGAAGGATATGGCAGCAGACGCAAAGGATTTCCCAATTAATAAGGTAGAAATGGGAGACACATCAATTGGATTTATTACATGTGGTATTGCATACCAGTATATCAAAGAAGCAATGCCTAATGCATCTGTTTTAAAGCTTGGTTTAGTTAACCCACTGCCAAGAACTTTGATCGAAGACTTTGCAAAGAAAGTAGATAAACTCATTATATTTGAGGAACTGGAACCCGTAATTGAAGAACAGGTTAAATCATGGGGAATCCAAGTACAGGGGAAAGAACTCTTTACGGTACAGGGTGAGTATAGTGCTAACATGATTCGCAGGGCTGTATTACATCATGAGCCGGTAATTGAGAAGAAAGCTGAAGTGCCTGCACGTCCACCAATTCTTTGCCCTGGTTGTCCACATAGAAGTGTGTATTCCGTTTTAAATAAGTTAAAGATACATGCAGCTGGAGATATCGGTTGCTATACACTAGGTGCTGTTGCACCTCTTAATGTAATCGATACAACTATTTGTATGGGTGCAAGTATAAGCAGTCTTCACGGAATGGAGAAGGCAAAAGGTAAAGATTACATAAAGAACTGGGTAGCTGTAATAGGAGATTCTACATTCCTTCACACAGGTGTTAATTCCTTGATGAATATGGTTTATAATAAGGCTACCGGAACCGTTATGATTTTAGATAATTCCACGACGGGTATGACAGGTCATCAGGAACATGCAGCAACAGGAAAAACACTGAGTGGCGAACCGACTTATGCAATTGACCTTTATAATTTATGTAAGGCAATGGGAATAGACAATGTATATGAAGTCAATGCATTTGATACTAAGGAATTGGAAGAATTAATTAAAAGAGAAGTTGCACGTGATGAGGTTTCTGTTATTATAACAAAATCTCCTTGTGTTCTTCTAAAAGGAAATGTATTCAAGGATAAATGTGTACCAATTCCAGAAAAATGTAAAAAATGTGGAGCATGCTTAAGACCCGGATGTCCATCATTAACAAAAAATGCAGATGGTACTATTTCAATCGATGAAACAATGTGTAATGCATGTGGATTATGCATGCAATTATGTAAGTTTGATGCAATTAAGAAGGAGGCAAAATAATGGCAACGATTAATATTATGATTGTCGGCGTTGGCGGACAGGGAACTCTTCTTACAAGCAGAATATTAGGAAAACTTGCAATTGAAGCAGGATATGATGTGAAGTTATCAGAAGTGCATGGAATGGCACAAAGAGGCGGAAGTGTTGTAACATATGTCCGCTACGGCGAAAAAGTGGCAGAGCCTATTATTGAGGAAGGCTGTGCAGATGTACTGATTGCTTTTGAACGTCTTGAAGCATTAAGATATCTCCATTTTGTAAAAAAAGATGGTATAGTAATTGTAAATGATCAGAAAATTGAACCAATAACGGTTGTTACCGGAGCTGCAACATATCCGGAAGGAATTATTGAAAAGCTGAAAGCTGAGAGAAAAACCTTGGTAGTAGACGCTATGGGAAAGGCTAAAGAACTACATGCGCCAAAATCATTTAATATAGTGGTTTTAGGTGCTGCAGCCAAACATATGTCATTTAAAAAAGAAGAATGGGTTGACGTAATTAAGTGTACAGTACCACCTAAGACGATTGAGAAAAATCTGCAGGCATTTGAAGCAGGCTATAATCTGTAACTAATTAAATTAAAATTTATAGGAGGTAAGAGTGAAAATAATATTTTCACTCTGCAAGTTTGAGCTGCGCACAAACTTGAA
>CAZQTM010000079.1:0-8690 GCA_964595855.1 uncultured Lachnospiraceae bacterium
AAGGAACTACTCATTAAAAGAGTAGTTCCTTTTAATTAATAAAATATTTTACTTTCATCAATAACGGATAATATGCCGTCCATGCAGTCAATTTGAGTGACACTGCAATTTTGCAGTTTTACTTTCCAGAAATCCTCAATAGGTATACCCATAATCTCATTTATAATACTTCTGTTTATGGCTCCATGCGCGACAATTAATATATTCTTTTTGGTCTTTTCTAAAGGCAGTAGTTTTTCTTTGATAAACTGACTGCTTCGTTCAAAAATATCTTGGAAAGACTCACCATTCATAGGAGGTATAAAATTTTCCATACCAAATAGGAAGTTATAAAGGGGATTTGACTTATTTTCCTTAATATAAGGTATGTCCTGTCCTTCCTCTACTCCAAATGAAATTTCTTTTAATCTGTCATCTTCTTTGAGAGTTACATTCTTTCCTGATAAAATTATTTGTGCCGTTTCTTTTGCACGTATCAGGGGTGAAGTAAAAGCATAATCAAAATCAACGTCCTTTAATCCCTTTGCAGTAATCTGAGCTAATTGTCTTCCATATTCATTTAATTCTATATCAGACTGACCTTGTAATTTTCTTTCTTTATTCCAGTCTGTTTCTCCGTGCCTTACTAAATATATATTCAAATTTCCTATCCTTTTTCATTCATATTTATTCAATCTATGTTATCATGTGTTTCCCTAAATATCAATTTCTAATTTTTCTTGACTTTTTTCCCATAATGTTAGACGATAACGATATAAAGCTTTCGTAAAAGGAGGGATATCATGAATGTAGAATCCGTTGTATTATCTCAAAAAGAGTACTACCATACTAATGCTACAAAGGATGTTTTCTTTCGTAAACAAAGTCTTCAAAAACTCTTAGTTTCCATAAAAGAAAACGAATCTTTAATATACGAAGCTCTCCGAAAAGACCTGAACAAATCTGAACAGGAATCCTATATAACAGAAGTAAACATTGTTACAACAGCCATTAAAAATGCCATTTCTTATATTAATAAATGGTCTAAACCCATTAAGATTAAAACACCAATACCATTATTTCCGTCCAAAAGTTATGTTGTACGAGATCCTTATGGTGTTGTACTGATTTTATCTCCCTGGAATTATCCTTTTGGATTAGCTCTTACCCCTTTAGTAGGCGCTATTGCCGCTGGTAACTGTGCTGTTTTAAAGACGTCAAAAAGCAGTCCGAACACATCTGCCGTTATTGCAAAGATAATCAACCACACTTTTGATTCAAAATATATTTATGCTATTGATGAATCGGTTTCATATGATGATATTCTATCCTGTCCTTATGATTATATTTTCTTTACAGGAAGTGAACGTGTTGGACGTGTTGTAATGCGTACTGCAAGCGAAAAATTAATTCCAGTATCACTTGAATTGGGTGGAAAGAGTCCCTGTATTATTGATAAAAGTGCAAATATTAAACTCGCAGCAAAACGAATTATATGGGGTAAAATCATAAATGCCGGACAAACCTGTGTTGCTCCTGACTATGTTTTAATACATGAGGATGTTAAAAAAGAGTTTATAGAAGAAGCTAAAAAATACATATTACAATTTTTGAAAGATCCATTTGATAATGATAATTATCCAAGAATTGTAAATCTCCATCACTTTATACGTCTGAAGAATTTGATACAGAAAGAAAAAGATGTAATAGGTGGTAAATACGACGACAAACAACTGAAAATTGAACCTACTCTTTTTACTAGTGCAACATTTAACAGTAATATCATGAAAGATGAGATCTTTGGACCTATTCTTCCTATCATATCATACAAAGACCTTGATTCTGTTATCGATATTGTAAAGAAACGTCCTAAACCACTTGCATGCTATATTTTTGGACGGGATCATAACTTTATCGATAAGATCATAACAGAAATATCTTTCGGTGGTGGTTGTGTCAATGATACCGTAATGCACCTAGCAAATGACAATCTTCCATTTGGAGGTATTGGAAACAGTGGAATGGGTAGTTATCATGGCAAATATAGTTTTGATACCTTTTCCCATCAAAAGAGTATACTCATGAACAAAAGCCAGTTTGATAATAATTTAAGATACCCACCATATAAAGAAAAAACATACAAATTTTTAAGAAGATTATTAAAATAAAAATAAATGGCTGTTACATAATAATTTATTTTAAATTATTATGTAATAAGCCCTATTTTCATCCCCATTTAATTCAAATAATAAAGGCTTAGTACCATTAAAAAAATACCATAATAATAAGTTGCTATGTTAAAACCATGTGTTGCCCATCTTCTTTTTCTATAAAAATATAAAAAAAGAATTAATAAATCTGAAATCATAAATAGAAAAGAACCAACATTAAGAAGTAGCGTTGATAAAGATTTGATCGCAATAAACATATGAGTACTTTTTGAAAAAAGCATAGCAACAAAAAAAGCATAAATATATGCAAATGGGAGTATTTTTCCTAATTGCATTTTTTTCTTTTTTACTAAGAACGCAGTAAATATAACTACAGTAATGGGAAAAAATATTTCATAAATAGAAAAAACCTGTAATCTATAAAATGCTGTCAGAAAAACAATATGTCCAGCTAAAAAAAGTATGGAACCTGACAAAAAGTATCTTTTTCTTTTTGATTTATTAAAGATACCAAGAATGATATCACCTAAAAAACATAAAAAGAATGCTGGAAATATATACTTAAAGAACAAAAGATTATTACCCTTAAATGCACAAAAAAAACTAAGGCATAGAAAACAAAAACTACATATTATTTTTAAGTATAG
The DNA here is from genome assembly GCA_964595855.1 of uncultured Lachnospiraceae bacterium. Taxonomy (GTDB): domain Bacteria; phylum Bacillota; class Clostridia; order Lachnospirales; family Lachnospiraceae; genus RGIG8767. The sequence goes on from CAZQTM010000079.1 coordinate 2,798, forward strand.
AAAGTATTTGCGATACCTCTTGTTTATCAAGGTATATAATAACATTCCTAAAGGTATGCTATATATTATAAAAATTACTGCTTCCACGTATCCTTCCCCTATTGCAAAGTGTTGGCTACCTAGCCAACACTTCCCCTATTTTTGACTCTAATTCTCTTTCAGACATTGCACCAACTATCGTTTCTATAGCTTCTCCATTCTTATAAAAGATAAATGTTGGTATCGACATCACGCTGTACTTTTGAGCAATGTCCATTTCTTCATCAATATTGCACTTCCCAATCTTCATTTTTCCATCATATTTATCCGCTAAATTCTTTATAATTGGTCCCATCATTTTGCATGGTCCACACCAGTCAGCGTAAAAATCTATCAACACTGGTAAGTCTGATTCTAGCACATTAACTTTAAAATTATCAGTTGTAATTTTAATCTCCATTTTGTGCCTCCTTTTTTATATTAGTCTTTCCTCTTTATGATATATTTATATATCGGATTTCCTTTCGCCGAAAATTTTTCTTCATATTCTGTCATAACATTTCCAATCATCATTTTTTTGTCATTATGAAGATTATATGTTATTTTCTCTATATACCATCCGGCCGGCTCAACTTCTTCCACTGCAAAATCAAATAAACATTTATTGTCTGTCTTAAATTCGATATCACCTTGATTTTTTAGAATGTTACGAAATTTATCCAGAAATTGTCTGGATGGTAATCTTCTCTTGGCATGTCTATCCTTTGGCCATGGATCCGAAAAATTAAGATATATCTTATCAACCTCTTCATTTTTAAAAACTGTTTCTATTTCAGTAGCATCCATTTGAATTAATTTCAAATTGGATATATCCATTTCCTCCACCTTTTGAACAGCACGAAGTAATACACTAGAGTATTTCTCAATCCCAATAAAGTTTATATCAGGATTCTGTAAAGCCATTTCCATTATAAAACGTCCCTTTCCCATTCCTATCTCAATGTATATGGGAGCATTTTTTTCAAAGACAGATTTCCATAACCCCTTCCACTTTTGTGGTTCCTTTATAACATATTTACTTTTTTCAATTACTTCATCTGCACCTGTAATATTACGCAGTCGCATTATTTTTTCCTTTCAAACCAATTTTTAACATGTACCAGATTATTTTACACTAATTTTTTTTATTAGGAAAGATTTTGTATACTTTTTATGATTTCTATTTGGTTTTTAAATTAAATAGTGTATGATAATGAGAGATAATAAGTTATGGAGTTAATTTTATGAATATTAAAAACTTGAAGCATAAATATGCTTTTATTATATCAACAGCCATCATCTCAATTAATTTAGTAATGTCCCCATTAAGTGCATATGCCGTTACGGATTACCAGGCAGAAGCAGAATCAAGAAAATCAATGACTATTGAATCCAATCTTTTAGAAAACTGGCCTGCCGGTCCACAAATTGGTGCGGAATCTGCAATTCTTATGGAAGCGAATACCGGTGCTGTTTTATATGCCAAAAATATAAATGAAAAGCTATATCCTGCAAGTGTCACAAAAATACTTACCGCATTAATTGCTGCTGAAAACTGCAAATTGGATGAAAATGTATCTTTTACTGACGATGCTGTTCATAGTATCAACTGGAAAGAAGACGCTAATATGGGAATCAATGCTGGCGATCAGATAACGATGGAACAATGCCTATATGGATTGCTTGTCGGATCCGCCAATGAAGCTGCTTATGCAATTGCCGAACATATAAGTGGACCAGGTAATATATCCGGGTTTGCAGAGCTTATGAATAAGAAAGCGAAAGAATTAGGATGTACCAATTCAAATTTTGTTACACCTAATGGAATACATGATGAAAATCACTATACTTCTGCACATGATCTTGCCTTAATTGCACAGGCTTTTTTCTCAAATGAGTTACTGAGTAAAATGTCCTCAACAACTAGTTACCACATACCTCAAACTTCTACACAGCCACGTGAAGATATGATTGTATGGGCAAAAAGTAAATTACTTCCCGGTAAAGAATATGCTTATGATAACCTCGTAGGTACCAAGACTGGTTTTACTTCAGAGGCAAGACAAACATTGGTAAGTTGTGCCGAGAAAAATGGTTTAAAACTTATATGCGTTATCATGAAAGAAGAAACACCGAACCAGTTTACGGATACTATTGAATTATTTGATTATGGCTTTAATAACTTTAGTGCGATTAGTATCTCCGATAAAGATAGTAAGTATGTGATTGATAATTCCAGTTTCTTTACCACAGATACTGATTTCTTTGGAAGTAGCAAACCAATATTACAGCTAAATCCTGATGACTATATTGTACTGCCTATTTCTGCTACATTTGAAGAAACAGAATCAGAACTAACTTATGACAATCTTGATTTCAACGAAATTGCTAGGATTAAATACACTTATAATGGTGTTAATATTGGTCATGCCAGTGTAATACCTGTTAAAGATACAAAAGCAACTTTTGACTTTGGTTCAAAACCGGTAATTTCAGAAAACGAGAAAAAAGATAACAAAACTATATTTATTAATGTTAAAAATATTATTATTGCAATTATTTTAATTGCATTTGTTTTAATCGTTATTTTTATGATACGTTCGCTTATAAATAGTACTAAGAAATACAGACGAAGAAACAAAATTATGAAGAAACACAATGGTAAAAACAGAAAATTAGACTGGAAACATTTTAAGTAATATAATAGGTTTATTATTAAATCAGATAAGCCATAATAAAATTTTAAATTTTAGAACAAAGGAATAATCTATGGATTATATCATATTCGATCTTGAGTGGAATCAAAGTCAGGCTAGTCATAAAGGCGAACAAAACCTTCTATTCGAGATAGTAGAAATCGGTGCTGTAAAACTAAATGAAAATCGCACTATGATTAGTGAATTTTCTGAACTTATAAAACCTCAAATTTATCATGAAATGCACTACCTTACAAGCAAACTGATTCACCTGCAAATGGAAGAATTAGAAAAAGGAAAACCCTTTGTAGATGTAATAACAAGGTTTTTAGAGTGGAGTGGTGAAAATTGCATTTTTTGTTCTTGGGGTCCTTTGGATTTGTTGGAGTTACAGCGTAATATGAAGTATTACAATATGCCTGCATTATCAGATCGTCCTCTGCGATATTATGATATACAAAAATTATTCAGTATTGCTTATGAGGATAAGAAAAGCAGGAGATCCCTTGAATATGCAATTGATATGCTAAATATAAAAAAAGATATTCCATTTCATAGAGCTTTTAGTGATGCATATTATACTGCAAAAGTATTTGACCATATTGAAGATCCTCTTGTTCTTGAAAAATATTCCTTTGATACCTTTTCTGTTCCTACTTCAAAGGAAACTGAGATACACATTAATTTTTCTGATTACTCCAAGTATATATCCAGAAAGTTTGATGATAAGGTAGAACTTTTAAAAGATAAAGGTGTAATGTCCACAAAGTGTAATAAATGCAAAAGAAATATAAGAAAAAAAGTGAAATGGTTTTCTCCTAATGGGAAGCATTATTATGCTATATCGTTTTGTTATCTTCACGGTTATATGAAAAATAAGATTCGAATAAGAAAAGCAGAAGATGGCGGTGTATTTGCTATAAAAACAAGCAAATTTATAAGTTCTGAGGAAGTAAAACGAATCACTGAAAAAAGAGATAATTTGATTGATTTTAAAAAGATAAAAAAGAATGATAATAAGTAAATGTATGGACTATTACACAATTTGTTTTGTGTAGTAGTCCTTTTGTGTTAAAATGTGGTAAGGGCGAGGGGGTAATAACGAATGGATTATAGTTGTTTAATTATTGATGATGAAGAAAGTATTGCTCAAAATACAAGTGAATATTTCAATATTTTTAACATTAACACTGCATATGTAACCAGTTATGATGCTTGTTTAGATTTCTTTAAAAACAACACTACCCTAATTATGTTATTAGATATTAACCTTGGTAATCAATCCGGTTTTAAATTATGTAAGGAATTAAGGAGAACTCTTGATATTCCCATTCTTTTTATTAGTGCCCGCACTAGTGAAGATGATATTCTGACTGCACTTAATATCGGTGGAGATGATTACATAACAAAACCTTATACATTAAATATTTTACTTGCAAAAGTAAAGGCAATGTTAAAACGTATTCAGCTAAATCAATCCCTAGCTACCGTATCTGATATTAATGCAACCACCCAGCTAAACACTATTAATCTAAACTACAATTATCGACAAGTTAATATAGATGGAACAGACATTAAACTGAAAGAAATGGAATTTAAGTTACTTGACTATATGATGAAAAAACCAAATACGGTCATAACGAAAGAAGAATTTTTTGAACAGGTATGGCATGATAAATTTCTTGGTGATGGAACACTGACTGTTCACATAAGACATCTTAGAGAAAAAATTGAAGAGAATCCCAATGATCCAAAATACATAAAAACAATCTGGGGCGTTGGTTATCTGTTTGAGGTAAAATAGATGAGAAAAATGAAACCTTACATATTTTTTATTACTTCTATTCTTGTTTTTCTTTTATTATCTTTTTTTGTTTTATTCTATACTTCAAAATACAAAATGGAAGAAGAGGACGTTGTTACCATGAAACGAATTGGTAATGAAGCTTCTTTATTTTATCCACATGTTGAAAATGGAGACTACTCTTTTTCAACATAAAATAGCTTTGTCAGCGGGGACACTTTTATCCTCTTTTACTAACCTAAATGGAGCTATCTTTCTTTTTGCATCTTTATTAAAAAAAGTTGCTGCAAGCTCTAAGGAATTTCTATTATTCTTGCTGGTAGGCATATAAGCCACATTTTCTTTTTCTGCATACTCAATTCTGGAATCTTGAAAGATAAAGTCCCCATATTGATTCTTATATATATTATTTTGAGTAAGATTAACAATATGTGGGCTTTGAAGTAATTCTTCTTTTGTTTCATAGAAATCATCTAAGTTTAGTAATTGACTGACTCCCATATTTAACATCATGGAAGCTAATATAATAAAAACAGTGATGGTCAAAAATACACTTTTCTTTTTAATAAAATTTGCTTTTGCTATTCTTAAAATTATCACGATTACCACCCCATTTTTTCAAGAAATTCTTTTAAAATCTTTCTTCTGCTTTCGGAATTTTTATCGTCATAATAACCTAAAATCAATTCTCCGGATATAATTCCATCCTTAACATACAAAATTCGATTTCCCCTAAGAGCAGTTTTTAGATCATGGGTAACAAGTACAATACTTTGCCCTTCCTTATTCACTTCTGTTAATATATCTAATACCTGATTACTGGATGCTGAATTTAATGCACCAGTTGGTTCATCTGCAAATACAATCTCAGGATTATTAATGAGTGATCTTACTAATGCCACTCTTTGCTTTTCTCCACCTGACAATTGACTCGGAAACTTAAGCAAATCATTATCAATCAGACCAACCCTTTTCAATAATTGTTTTGACTTATCTATTACTTCTCGTTTATGTTTATTTACTAATAATCCACTTGTAAGTACGTTATCAAGTACATCCATATTGTCCTGTAAATAAATTGACTGGAAAACAAAACCACAGTGTTTCCTTCGAAATAATGCTAATTCATCATTTTTCATTTTTGCAATATTTATCTTATTTTCTGAACTACCAAACCATACTTCACCCAATGTAGGTGTGTCCATTCCAGATAGGGCATAAAGCAGCGTAGTCTTTCCGGATCCTGAACTTCCCATAATAACAGTAAAATCACCTTTATATATTGTTACATCAAGGTTACAGATTACATGCTGCTGTACTCCTCCTGTTGAAAATGTTTTACATAGTTTATTTGTTTCTAATATTTCCATATGTA
>CAZQTM010000080.1:0-6058 GCA_964595855.1 uncultured Lachnospiraceae bacterium
CTAAAGAAGATTAATTTTCCTGCATGATCTTTTGCTTCTTCCATCTTTCCTGCACCAAGAAGCTGACCAAGAATAATTGCAATCGCACTACCCATAGCCATATACACAACAGCAAATACATTTGATATGGTATTTGATATATTCATTCCAGCTACAACAGAAAGTCCTCTGATAGAATAACACTGCATTAGTCCGGCCATACCAATTGACCACAATGCCTCATTAATCAGTAATGGGGTTCCCTTAATAGCAATTCTGCCAGCAAGATATCCAGGAACACGTAACGTAGAGTATACATCCTTCATAAATGGAACTCTCTTTACTCCCTTGATGTTTTCCTGCTCTTCCCTGCCAAGATGACGATGTGTCCAAACAACTACAATAGCTGCTTGAACAAAACGAGATATTACAGTTGCTATTGCGGCCCCTGCAGCACCCATTGGCGGACATCCAAGCTTTCCAAATATAAAAATATAGTTAAATACAAGATTTACCAAAACGGCTACAATACCTGCCTTCATGGGAAGTACAGTTTCACCTGTTTCACGAAGAGTACTGGAATATGCTTCCTCTACGGCAAATGGTAATAATCCAAATAACATAACAATTAGGTATTCCTTTGCATAATAAAGCGTATTCTGACACTCCTTTAAATCACTTCCTTCATGCAAATAAAGGCTGATTAAAGCATCTCCTTTAAAAATGAATAGAATGATAGAAAGAATCCCAATTCCGATACAGATCATCATCTTAAAGCGAAAAGAATTTCTGACACCCTCATAATCACGACAGCCATAGTACTGTGCACCAAAAATACCTGCCGCACTGACAGCTCCAAATATGGTGACATTAAAAACTAACATCAACTGATTGATAATAGCGACACCGGACATCTGTGTTGTACCGACCTGCCCAACCATAATATTATCTAACATACCAACAAAATTGGTAATTCCGTTTTGAATCATAATGGGAACAGCAATAAGCAGTATCATTTTATAAAATTGTTTGTTTCCAATAAATTTTTTCATGAATATTCCTTTCAGTGTGCATTTCCCCATACTATCACAAATAAAATCCTATTTCCACACTTTTTATCACTTTTTGCATATGGTATTTTATACTCTCTTTTAATTAGGTATGAATATGCAGGTCATGATTTGTACAATTACCCATCAAGCTGAGAATTATCGAAAAGCTCTTACCTTACTTGGTATTTCCACAATTGTTTCCTCCAATCTCTTGGATGCAGACATGTGTGATGGCCTACTCATTCCTGGTGGTGGTGACATAGCTCCCATTCTTTTTGGGCAGTACAATACCGCCAGTAGAAATATTTCACTGGAAGAAGACCTTCTCCAGATAGAGATGTTCCATTATTTTATGAAAAAGAAAAAGCCCATACTGGGGATTTGTAAGGGGATCCAGGTCATCAATGTAGCACTTGGCGGCGACATTATTCAAGACCTTGATACCCATTCAATGCATGAATATATTAACAGTGATCAGTATCATATTACAAAAGCACTGTCTGGAAGTATCCTCCATAAATTATATGGAGAATATTTCACAACAAACAGTGCTCATCATCAGGGTATTAATAAAATTGGGCGTGGTCTGCACATTACACAAAAAGCAAATGACGGAGTAGTCGAAGGTATTGAACACAAAACTGCTCCAATAATCGGTGTGCAATGGCATCCGGAACGAATGTTAGAAGATAACTGCATAGCAGAATATGCCAGTGGCCTTCCTATTTTTCAATACTTTAAATATCTATTAAAAAATTAGAAGTGTATTTTAGTGATTTCTACGATTATGATTAACGATTTTCGTTTACATAAATCTGTACTCTGCTCTGAATAATATCAGCTACTTCTTTTGCCGTTTTTTGTCCCTCAAAGTAGGCGGTACTCTCCTCATTTACAATATCGGTAATATTCGTATTATAGTTCATTACCTGTGTAACACTCTTAATAAATTCTGTAACGTTGTCTGTTTCTTCCTGTGTCATAGGATCAATATTAACATCAACTCCATTTAAGTTGTATGTATTATCATATTCTACCTTACTACCATTTTCATCAAGATAATATAGTTTTTCCTGCGCTTTTTTTGCTTGAGCATCAAGACTGCTTAATTTAACCGGGAATCCATATTCTAACTGATCCTGATATTCATCTGTCAGAAAATATCTTACAAAATTCCACGCTTCTTTTTGATTCTTTGATTTGGCACTAATAGCAAAGTCAAGATTAAAGTTCAAAGTATTTCCATTCTTATTATCAGAAGGAAATCCGATTGGTGTTATCTTCTCACCAAATGTACCTTTTTCGCAGTTATTATAATCATCAAATGTTGAGAAAGTGTACATCATTAAAAGTGCTCTGCCTTCTCTATACATAGTCTGATAATTTTGCCAGTAGGAATCATCTGCATCTTCCGGATACTCGACCTCCTTTGGAAATTGATTAGCAAATTCCAATGTCTTTAAAAATCCATCTGAATTAAAACTACATTCACCTGTCTGCCAATTAATAAGCTGACTATTACAGAACCACATACTGTAATTTAAAATATCCTGTCTTGTAACATCACTAAAGGAAACTACATCAGGACCTTTGGAATCCATTAATTTTTGCAGATCATCGAAAGTCCAACCACTTGTTTCACCGACTTCAGAAGCTTTTCCAAAGACTGTAAAAACATAGAAACTTGGTGCTATTTGATATAATTTTCCATCAGTAGATAGTGCGTCGAATACATTCTGAAGATAATCCTCTTTCTTCAATTCTGCATCTCCTTCTAAAAGAGGATTCATATCAGCAAATAATTTCTTTGACACATAACTGTTAACCGGCATATCGGAACTCATCATTAAGATATCTGGCATATTACCGGATATAATATCTGTATTTAATTTTGTCTGTGCGACTGTATAATCATCCCCTGTATTATATATAGAATAATCAATTACCTTAATTCGATAATCACCATTTTCTTTATTATAATCAATAATATGCTTTCTTACATCCGTATCAAGATAATTACATCCAAGAGTCAATACTTCACGATCCTTAATGGTAGAAGGGTCAACCTTTGTAAATTTTGCACAGAGGGTCTTTGAAGTTTCATCATCATAATATGTTCCAATAAAAGATTTTTCATCAAGCTGTCTAATGCTATATAAATTGGTTGACATAATGTCAGAATCAACATAATCCATAATTTTTGTCAAAGCAGTATCTCCGTCATTATATACATATATACCATTACTGTCCGTGAGCAGTAAATCATTCGTTAAACTTGTAAAATAACTATAGTTATATGAATTAAACGGAAAATCCTGACCATCCGTCACTTTATTATTAGCTAAGTCAATTTTCTTTAGACTAACATTTGAATCACCATAACTGATTAACGCAAGTGTATTATCTTTCATTAAGAGTAGATTTCCAGATTTATTAGCTTCATCCAAAACCATCTCACTTATTTTTTTTGAATCTTTACCATACACTTCTATTCCTGTGCTTGACTTAATAATAATATTATCATTATGGTCAATTATCAATTGGTTAACATAATACATATCCTCGGGTTTTGCACCGTCACCTAATTCCATATTCCAATTTTCTTCACCATTTTTGTTATAGCTAAACAGAGTGAATACATCCTTAACATTTTCTGGATCGGATGAATCCTTTCCATATTCGTCAAGAACTACGTAGATATTTCCCTGACTATCTGCAGTCACGCAGCTCATTCCACTATTACTGTTAAATGTTTTACCGAAGGTGGATTCAATCGTACCATCTAGATTGAATACACCCACTATCAATTTCATTGTACCTGATACATCTTCATCAATCGGTTTTGTAGAATCTATTTCATCAACTACTTGCTCATCTGCTTCTTCGGTAGTTGTCGTTTCTTCTGTTGTTGCTTCCTCTTCTGTAGACACTGTTGTCTCTGCACTTGCAGTATCCAGCTCCGGATTACCCATATCTGAGCGTAACATATCTTTCGGATCAATCATGCCGTCATCTTCGGGATAATCATATTGCATACCATATGCATATATTTTATTATTAATAACAAAAATATCTGAAAGGTCTGCCCCTTCCAGTTGAAGAGGTATCTCCTTCATGGAATAAACAAAATCCTTACTATTTGTCTCTGCCGAACCAGAAGATGTTTCCTTTTTACCTCCACAAGCAACCAATCCTAGTATCATGCATAATGTAAGCATCAGGCATAAAGCCTTTTTAATCCTTGTCATGTTTTTTCTCCTTTTTTCCACTCAAAACTCTTTTCATTATATTCCGAAAATATGTAAAAAAGCATTTAATCTTTTCAAACAGATAGAGCACGATTTTTTTCCAAGTCCATGTTTTTACTTTCCATCTACCGTATAGATATATGATTAAGAGAATAGATGGTATTAAAGCTAAAATTATCTTAGTCAGAAGTAATAGTGCAAATAAGTCCTCATACCCTCTCGCAATATTTTCCCAATAAGGATATACAATTCCTTTCCTACTCATGGAACGAATCCCGAAATCCCTAAGATCAATAAGTAATGGGTAAAACTGATATCGTTTTGAATTCTCTATAACGTCTATTTTCTTATCTTCATCCTTTAATCCATCATTTACCGCTTTCATTGCAAAATCATTGACCGGATTTGGCATGATAATTTCATATGTATAACCAGCATCAATTATACCGTATTGCTTTAGTGTACTAAGTGATACATAGCACACAGATTCCGATAATCCAGCTGCCTTTTCAAAGTGTCCCTCTGCTCTTTTTGCAACACCTGCTATATAATGTGGAACTCCCGATATCATAACCTTCATTCCGACAATATCACTTGAACCAAATAACTGCCATGCAGCATCCTCATCAATAATGATTCCATCCTGCATCAACATATCTCCACCAATGTAGTTACCATCAAGAAGTTCAACCGGATGAAAGAGGAAAAAATCATTCATAACACCGACTGCCTTAATTGTAGAAGTTCCATAATCCGATTTGATATCAATCGTACCTGTCACACTCAAAGTATCGGTAAAAAGCTTACCATTTTGTGAAGAGACCTGTATGGATGCATCTTTTAAGGATTGCTCCATATTATGCTCAAGATTGAGGAAATAATAATCATCCACATCCTCCATTGTAACAGGATAAAAACAACTGATTTGTGCAACTCCTCCATCATCAGACCATCTTTTATATGCCTGCTGGTCATATAGTCTATCACCTAAAAATTTTGTATATAAAACCAGTATCAATAATGCAATAATGCAGATAATACCTGTGATGAAACCACTTTTTTGACGCTTGGATAAAGATTGTATGAAGTTGTAAAAAATATTCTTCATGAAATTCCCTTCTCGTTTTGTTCTATAATCAGTAAGAAGCTGAAATTTTTAATTATCAGAAAGTCTGACCTGCTTGCCTGGTTCAACCGGCTTGTTGGAGGTTGTAATCACATATTCATAACCCTCAAGTGTAGCATTTATAGCTGTTTGTTCATCATCGCTTGCAAGTACTTCAACTTCTACTTTTTTAGCTTTATATCTGTTTCCAAACGGAGTTGTTTTCTCTTCTATAATCAAAATAAATTTTCCATTTTTATCTTCCCTAATCGCACTATTTGGTACTATCATATCGTAATCAGAGCTTCTCTGACCAATCGATAAACTTAAGGATTCTCCATCCTGAATACTACCTTCTACATTAAATACCAATAACTTCTTCTGACCTGGATCCTGTGTATCCGCCTGTATTTTCGATAATGTAGCTTTTACATCCTCGTAATACCAGGCATTTTGAAGTTCTGCGACATCACCTGTTTTTACCTTCTTCGCCTGTTCATTGGTAACTGAAAAGCTTACTGTAAATCCTTTGCCTGCAACCTGAATCGTTGCAAGTGCTTCCTCCGGTACCGTTGTCTCACCTGCCGTCTTTGTAATCTCTGTTACCGTACCGGCAACAGGAGACTTTATCGTTGCACCAATAGAATCTTCCCTCAGCTTCTCAACTTCCTTTT
>CAZQTM010000080.1:6158-8607 GCA_964595855.1 uncultured Lachnospiraceae bacterium
TATGTAATTCCTTCCACTATATATTCTTCACCATATAAAAATACCAGTAGAGTTGGTATCATATATATAGTTGCAACTGCAAATGCCAGTCCGATTTCTCCTGAATTAATTTTAGACAGGAACACCGAGAGTGGATGCATGTCGGAATCTGTTAACAATATCAGCGGTTGCTCTACCATATTCCAATAATCAATAAAAACTAAAATTGATACACTTGCCATTGCGCCTTTGCATAATGGTACACAGACATACCGAAAAATCTGCCACTCACCTGCTCCATCAATCTTTGCTGCTTCCATGACACCCTGTGGAATCCTTCTCATATACTTGGTAAGTAAAAATACACCAAATGGTGAAAAAATTCCTGGAAGCCAGATAGCCCAATTGGTATCTAATAGCTTGAGCCAATTCGAAACCAGGTAATTGGGAACAAGTGTAACTTGGTAAGGCATCAGCATTAGAATAATATAAGCAAAAAATAACATTTCTCTGATTCTACCTCTATACCTCGTAAATCCATATGCAGCAAACAAAGCTATAATCATCTGAAATATTACAATTGGTACTACTAATATGACAGAGTTCCAAAACTTTAGCAGATAGTCCGGACTTTTAAATAATACTGTTGAATACTGTTTAAAAGAAACCATATCAGGTATGAACTTTAGATTAACTGTTTCAGATATGTAATTTGTTCCGCCACTCTTCGACGTCTCAAATATGGTTCCATAATTTGCTGTAATCTCTGATTCTGCCATAAATGAATTGCAAATAGTAAAAATAATTGGAACTAAGAAAAGCGCGGCAATTACAATCAGAACAACCGTCAGTATATTTAATTTATATTTATGTATTCTCTTTTTTCTATGTATTCTTTTTTCCCGTAGATTCATTCTTCTCACTTAATATTCCTCTATTGTTACCCTTCAATGTCTCTTCCATAGTGGTTTTCAATTAGAAACAAAAGGCCAATTAACAGTATCATAAAGAGAGACATTATAATTGCTGCCGCTGATAATTTCTGGTAATCAAGAGAGCGAAATGTATTATTCATGTAATGCTGAAGCATATACAGTGAATCAAACGGATAGTCGCCTGTCAAAAGATAGACCTCCCTAAATACCTTAAATGAGTTAATTAAGGAGAGTATCGTTACGAATAAAATACTTGATGATAAATAGCGTAACTTAATATGTATAAAAATCTGCCAGTCATTTGCGCTCTCCATTCGGGCAACTTCTACTATTTCATGTGGAATACTTCCCAAGGCCGCCATAAAGAGTATCATATTGTATCCCAAGTTCTTCCACACAAATAAAATAACTATGACAATCTGTGCATAAGCTGATTTGAACCAGTCAATTTTATCACTGCCAAAGTACTGAAGCATTTCATTTACTACTCCATTAAAATGGAACAGAACCTGCCAGATTAATATAACTGAAGCAATCGGTACCATCATCGGACTTAGAAGTGCAGTTCGAATTCTTGATTTATAAGGAATTGCTTTGTCCAATGCAAATGCCATCAATAAGGATAAAACGACAACAAGTGGTACTGCTGTAAAAGAAAATTTAAAGGTGTTTTTTACAGCTAACTGAAATGCATGATTGGTAACTACATTTCTAAAATTATCAAGGAAGACAAATTCATGTGATATTGGATTGTCCACAAATGCATAAAAAATCACAACCAGAAAAGGGAGTAAAAAGAATATCGCTACACCAAAAAAACTCGGCGCTAAGAATAGACCCGAGATTCGCTTTACCTTTGCAATACATTTGTTTTCCCTGTGTCTCTCCTGATGATGTTTCTTAATTGTAAATAAAGGATTCATATGCATTTTATCTGTTATTTATCTACTTTCTAAAAAATATTGCCATAACGAAATCTTATCTTCTATTTCATTATGGCATATTCATATTCTTTATTCAACTTAAGTAATCTTAATAATTTTTGTATTAATTTTTATGTTCTTCTTTATCTCTACCACCAAATAGATCTATAAGCTTATAAAGTCCATAGCCTAACAGGGAACCCATACTGTTTAGCAGAATATCATCTACATCAAACGCTCCAAATGCACTAAATAATTGAAATATCTCTATTCCCAATACAAAAAGGAAAGTGTTGGCAATCAGTATAAAGATATTTTTACATGGTGGATGAACCATTGGTAACATATAACCAAATGGAACAAATACACAGATATTACCAAATAAATTTTCAAAGCTGTGAATATTTGGCATGGTTGAATAATATCGGATATACATTTTTATGGTCTTTAATGGTGTAAAGTTTGCTGTACTTAACCCTTCCCAAATTACATCTTTTCTCCAGCTGTTAACAATCATTTGTAACTGTGTAAATGAAAATTTAAATACAATTACTTTTAATATAAAAAATATATATAGGAAAAATAAAAAACATATTTGTTTCTCATTTTTTG
>CAZQTM010000081.1:0-8492 GCA_964595855.1 uncultured Lachnospiraceae bacterium
CATGCTAGCATGACAACAACACAGAAGACTTATCTGCATATTATTCAGGAGCTTGAAAATAAAGATGTGGATCTGGTTATGAGAACCTTATCAGGTTTATAAGAACAGTAAATAATAACAATTAGAACGGAGACACTTACGCTGATTTTTTTATATGAAGAGAGATTTTAATGGACTGTAATACACGGGTTTTTATTCTCGAAGTATTATGTGATAATTCGTTTCTACGTATTTAACACCGAATATAATTCAGAGTATTTTATGATACATCTGAATTGTGTTCGGTGTTTTTTTGCCCTATAACACATTGATTTTTAATGGTCAATACAGCCACACACGTTGCCACACACGTTGAAAGTGACGATTACAGCAAATACATAAAATTATTAATTGAAAGTATTAGGAGATTTATTTAGAACATGACAAATCTACCATGACATGGTAGGTATTTTGTAATTTTTACCATGTGGCGGAATAAACATTCCAGCAGTTAGGCGTTACAATTATGTCTGAAAACAGATACACCAAAATCTGGTGTGAAATTATGTAAATACACCAGTGTAGTTTCTATTCGAGACAAGCGTAAGGTGATAAAGTTTATTCATCAATATTTTACTGTAATGATTAGATGAATTCCTAAGCTGGCTTGGTGGGTTTGTAATACGTTTTTCGTTATGATTATTACAGAAACACAGTTCTTTGAAAATTGAATAGGACACATATATTCCGTGAATTTATTTTGCCTTGTAAAGAGGTAATGATATCCCATCTCGTGCGAAGACTGACCTGCAAGTTTACTTGTTGCCTGTGAAGGTCATGAGCAGAGGATAGCATTTACCAGTGTGGTAACTGGAAGTAATAAGATAAATCGCGCACCTGAATTTCAGCAGTAAGCATTTTCAGAGATAGTCGGCTTAATCCTGTTATATAGAGAACAATCTCAAATTGGGCATTAAAACAGCATTAGTGATGGTTGCCAGCCAAGGATATATGACCCATAGGGGGAGAAGATTCTAAAGATAGTAATACAGATAACGTAGGTCTAGGACTTGCAGTAATTTTCATAGATTATTAGGAAAGGTGGTGAGGTTTTTGACGGAGATGAAGGTAAAGCAATTGCAACAGTTACAGACGATTGATATTAGAACGGTGGATAAGAATTTGCTGGTTGATATCAATGAAGTTCAGATACCAGATAATTTATCAGGCACTGACAAAGCAGAGTATTTTCTTGAGAACATCAGGAATCCATATTGCTATAAGCAGGGTGAGTACGTTGTAAAAGTGAATTTCAACCAGCAAGGTGGAAATATCACGGGTAAACTAAAAGATTATATTAGTAAGAGAGCATCCTGCATTGCTGAGTAGGCGGTGCAGAATGCATTAACATTGAAAATAAAATCATATTTATCTCATCTTTGATGATATGAAAATAGATTTTTTAATAGACATTATTAACAGCACATGGTATTCTAGATATGGACTAAGTTACAAACTCCATAATCCTGGATACAGCTAAATCTAAGGAAATGGAGTGAAGAATTTGAATAATAATATTTCTTATAGTGCAGCGGTTTATTTAAGATTATCCAAAGAAGATGCTGATATGTCAGGCTCTATGGATAAGATTGAGAGCGAGAGTATCGCAAACCAGAAAGCACTAATCTTTAAGTATTTAGAATCTATGCCCGATGTCCATGTGCACGATATTTATGTGGATGATGGATTTTCCGGGACACAATTCACAAGTAGACCAGATTTTATACGAATGCAGGAAGATATTTACAATGAAAAGATAAACATGGTCATTGTAAAAGATTTGTCACGTTTTGGCAGAGATCATGTTGATGCAGACAGGTTCATTCAAAAGGTATTTCCAGCATTAGGAGTTCGATTTGTAGCTGTCGTAGATCATTATGACAGTTTGACAGCAACGCATAGCGACAGAAATCTGGTTGTACCTTTCAAGAATTTCATCAATGACAATTATTCCAGAGATACAGGTAATAAAATACGTTCCAGCCAGGAAGCTCTTAGAAACACAGGCAAGTATATTGGTGCTTATGTTTCTTATGGATATGTGAAGTCAAACACAGAAAAAGGGAAAATTCTGGTGGATGATTATGCAGCAGAGATTGTGCGAAAGATTTTTTCTATGAAGATGAATGGAAAAAGCGCAGGAGCTATTGCGATTCGTCTGAATGAACTTGGTATACTGGCACCATCGGAGTATAAGAAGACACTTGGCATCAATTATAAAAGTGGCTTCAAGACTAAAACTACGGTGCTGTGGTCTGCGGTCACAGTGAAACGGATTTTAACAAACAGAATCTATAATGGTGTATTAGAGCAGGGGAAACGTTCCAGAATTTCTTATAAGGTGAGAAAAGTGATAGAGCGACCACAAGATGAATGGGCAGTTGTAGAGAATAATCATGAAGCAATTATTTCATCATCAGATTTTGAGGTTGTTCAAAAACTGCTTGCAGCTGACACAAGAATCTCACCTAGTGAGAGCAGTGCCTATCTATTTTCAGGAATTCTTTATTGTGGTGACTGCGGCAAGGGTATGACCAGACGCAAAGTAGGAGAAAAGATTACTTATATCTGTTCTTCTTACAATAAGGGTAAAGAATGCAGTAGACATACAGTGGCAGAAACTGATTTGCAGGAGAATGTGCTGAAAGCATTACAGATGCACATAGAACTGTTGGCTCAAATGGATGAGGTGCTAAACCATATTGATATGAACAGTATCGATTATGAGAGTGTGATTGCAAATGACGGAGAGATTTCAGTAAAGTATCAGGAGTTAGAGAGAATCTCAAGACTTACAACGAAGCTCTATACTGACCGCTTGGCAGGAATAATTTCCGAAGAAGAGTTCTTACAGTTTAAGGCAGCTTATGAGGAAAAGAGTGAACTGATTGCAAAATCAATCGAAAATATGAAAACCAGTATGAAGAACATTTTTGCCAATGGAATAAAGACTGGTGAGTGGATGCAGCATTTTCTTAAATATCGAAATCTTGAAGAACTTGACCGTATAGCACTTGTTACTATGGTAGACCGTATTGAAGTATTTGAAGATAAAAGAATGGAGATTACATTTTCTTATGCAGATGAATATGTGACACTTACAAGGTTTCTTGACAAACTGTCTGATTCAGAAGAAATGCCCCTTGAAGATTTATCGGAAAGGGTGGTGTAGCTTATGGCGAGAACAGCGAATAGACAACAGGTAAGAAGAGATGGTGATATAACAGCAACATCTCTTCTGAAGGTTAGCAGAGTTGGCATTTATGCAAGACTTTCACATGATAGTCGAGATAAACAATCCGGTTCAATAGAAAACCAGCAGATGATTTTGCAGGAATATATTGAAGCACAGGATGATTTGGAATTTGCAGATTCTTTTTATGATGATGGAGTCTCTGGGACTACGTTTGAAAGAGACGGATTTCAAAAGCTTTTATTGGCAGTCAGGGCAAATGAGATTGATTGCGTTATGGTCAAGGATTTATCCAGATTTGCCAGAAACAACAGTGAAGCAAGCGATTATCTTGAAAAGATATTCCCATTTATGGGAGTCAGATTTATTTCTGTTATGGATCATTATGACAGCAGTGCAATGTCAAATGGAAATGAACAGCTTGTTATTAATCTGAAAAATCTGATCCATGAACATTATGCAATGGATATTAGTAGAAAGATTCATGCCAGTGTGGAGATGAAGCAGAACCGTGGCGAAACAACTGGAGGAAATACAGTTCCATATGGTTACTTCGTAAAATCGGGGGAAAAGTATTTTTCCATAGATGAGAGTTCCATTATTGTTGAACAGATATTTGCAATGGCACTTCAAGGATTATCAAGTGGTGCTATTGCGAAGAAACTTACAGCAGATGGAGTTTTAAGACCCTCGCAGTATCGTAAGACGGGTTCGCTTTCTATCTTTGATGGTTTTTCAGAGAGTAATGCTTGGTATGCAAGCACAATTGACCGAATACTTGCTAATGGTGCATATACCGGAGATACTTACTGTCGAAAATCCCAGAAGAAGCTGTATGAGCGAACGGAACGCGTTTATTTTGGCAAGGAAGACTGGAAATGTGTGGAGAATACACATCCCGCTATTATTTCCAAGGAAGATTTTGAAAAGGTTCAGGAGTTACGAGCCAAAGCAAGAAAGCGTTACAGAGAGAAATGTAAAGTGAAAGCTGTAGGCACGGTTCATCTGGAAAGTAACATCTTCGAGGGAAAGATTTTTTGCGGAGACTGTGGAAGTCCGATGTACTGGATGGAAGATCCAAGATATAGAAATCATGAAAGGTTTTGGGGAAAGACTTACAAGTGTGGCTCATTTGTTACGAATCACACCATGTGTAGTAGTAAACGTATCATCGAAGAAGATGTATGTGATGTGGTGCAGAAAGCAATTGTATCAAGAGTAGTTCTTGTAGACGCCTGCTTAAAATTCATTAAGACAGAGACTGCGAATTCTTTTTCTGAAATTTTGAAACAGTATGAATCCAGAAAACTGAAACAGACCGGAAAACTTAATTTTCTTGAAAGCCAGAAAGCTTCAATCTATATGGAGTATGCAGATGGCGGTTGCAGTGTATCGGATTATGAGAAGAAAAAGGCAGGATTACTTCTTGAAATCGAGACCCAAAAGAGAAAAATAATGGAGACTTCAAATCGTATTAAAAAGATTAATAAAGCGATTAAGCAGGAGAACAGACTTCATAAGGCATGGATTAGTGGAAAGAAATCTTCTGTAATTGACAGATCAATGGTAGATGCATTTGTTGAGCAGATAAGAGTATATGATGATAAACGCATTGAGATAGATTTCACATTTGAAGACGAGATACAGTCGCTGGTAGCGGCAAGAGAGGAGATGGATTTATGGCAGGCAGCATAGATGAAAGATACGAAGGAACTGGAACTGTAGCACTGTATTTACGATTGTCCAAAGAGGATGAATGCCTGGATGAATTAGAAACTGGTGAGAGTAACAGTATTATGAGCCAGAGAGAACTACTTAGAGGAAGTCTCATGGAATATGGTTTGAGTGATGGAAACATTGTGGAATATATAGATGATGGATATAGCGGTAAGAATTTCAATAGACCTGCTGTTAAACAGCTCTTAGAGGATGTGCGAAATGAGAAAGTGAAAACCATTCTGGTCAAGGATTTTTCGAGATTTGGAAGAGACCATATTACAGTAGGTGATTATGTTGAAAAGATATTTCCATTTCTAGGTGTAAGATTTATAGCGGTTAGTGTGGGGTATGACAGTAATGCATGGATCGGAACAACTCCGGATATGGATGTAGGATTCCAAAATATCATGAATGATTACTACAGCGAAGAGAATTCCATCAAGATCAAGCAGACCTTAAATGCACTTAAAAGTGATGGGAAATATCTGGCAAACATTTCTTTGTATGGGTATCTTAAGTCAGAGGATGACAAACATCAGCTTGTTATTGATGAACCAGCTGCTAATATAGTGAGACGCATATTTCAATATCGTATTGATGGATTAAATGGTGGTGAGATAGCAAGAATTCTAAATGAGGAAAGTGTGCCAACACCAACAGAGTATTTTAATTTACTTGGAATAGACAAGAACCATCGCAAAGTAAAACGTTCTGGTAAGTCACTCTGGCAGGCATCATATATTAATACAATGATTCGGAATGAAGAATACACTGGATGCATGATTGCTGGCAGGTATAAGGCGGTTGAAACTGGAAGCACGAAACTTATTACTACCGACAAGTCAGAATGGATTGTAGTACCTGATACACATGAAGCGATTATTGATAAAGGCACTTTTGAGAGGGCACAGCATGTGTTTTATCACAGGAAGCGTCCTGTTGGAAAGATTAAGCCGAAGGAGTTCTATGAATCACCTTTGAAAGGGTTGGTAAGATGTGGTGGCTGTGGGCATAAGTTGACGCGCAAGGCTCAAAGGAATCCAAGTTATTTCTGCAAGTATTATTATTTTGATTATAACGATTATTGTGTAGAAACAACATTTCCAGAAACTGATTTGATGGAGATTGTCGTACAGGCAGTGAAGAACCAGATTTTATTTGTAACAGAGCTGGAACAGATATATCAACTACAGAATCAGCAGATATTAAAGCAGAGAGCTGATATTGCAAAAGAGTTGGATAAACAAAAGAAGAATCAGGAACGATTGAAAAAGGATAATTTTGAACTGTATAGTCAGTACAGTGAGGGACTAATTTCAGCAGAGAAGTACCAGGCTAGAAAGCAGAAGAACCAGATACAGGCAGAGGCTTCGGAAAAGCTTTTGACTGAGTTACAGTTACAGATGGATTCATTGGTAGTGACAGAAGACTATAATCAGTTGTTTTTTACCTATAAGAAGGCAGCTGATGGGTTGGAAACAGAGCTAATATCTGCGGAACTTGCACAGGAATTGATTGAATGTATCTATATTCACAGTAAGAAAAGGGTGGAGATAGAGTTTCGGTTTGTAGATCAGATTGAGGAGTTGGTGAAGATGTATGGGATGCATTAAATATTAAACAAATTCTAAAAAATTGACAATCAATAACATATGATATATAATTTAATATTACTTTTAGGAGGAATGAAAAATGGCAAAAAAATTTTATGCTGTTAAAAAGGGAATAGTACCGGGGATATATACTTCTTGGGGAGAATGTCAACAAAATATAAATGGCTTCTCAGGAGCTTTGTATAAAGGATTTTCAAGTGAAGCAGAAGCTAAAGAGTTTATGGGAGAAAGTCTCTCGAATGAAAACAAAGAAGAACAAACTGCTAGAATATATTCTGAATCAGATGCAGTGGCATATGTCGATGGTAGTTATAATGTTCAAACAAACGAATACTCTTATGGTGTTGTAATGTTTTATGATGGTGGAGAAGAACATTTCAGTCAAAAATTCAATGATCCAGAGATGGCACAGATGCGCAATGTTGCAGGTGAGATTGAAGGTGCAATGTGTGCAATGAAGTTTTGCAATGATAATCATATTAAAAGTATTGATATTTTCTACGATTATGAAGGAATTGAAAAATGGTGTACAGGTGCATGGCAAGCGAAAAAAGATGGCACAAAAGAGTATAAAAGATTCTATAATTCAATTTCAAAAACAACAAAAGTATCTTTTGTTAAAGTTAAAGGTCATTCAGGCGATATATATAATGATTTGGCTGATCAATTAGCGAAGGAAGCGATAGGCATTGGTGATTCTTCTGGTATGATTTCTGTAAGAAACAATGGAATGGTAGCTAATGGAATAAAAGAAGATGATTTAAAGTCTGTATTTGAATTGCTTCAAGAGGACTTTATGGATTTGAAAATAATTGAAAGTGAGATTCCGTACGGAAATCAATACTCACTTAATATATCAAATCCTAACAAACAAAAATTAACTGTGAATTTTTATAATAGCAAGAATAAGATATGGATTAGTGGACGTAAAGAAGATTTATTTAACCAATTTTCACTTTATATTGTTGAATTGTTGGAAATTGATGAAATTCCTATGTTTTTAAATACAGTACATAATTTATCTATAGATAGAGATGTTGTCAAAACGGAGTTTGAACGATTTTTCCCAAATTCATATGACAAAATTCCAAATGAATTAAATAATTACTTGCATCAAGCCGTATATAATCTTCATATTACGGGAAACGTATATGTAGCAAACTTTTTGGTTGAACCTGCTTTAAGATCATTTGAGGGCATTCTAAAATTGGCACTTATTAATAATGGATTTCCAGTGCGTAAAGAAGATAAAGACTACGATTCATTTTTTATCTTTAAAGAAAAGAATGGTTCGTTTGTAGTGAAGCAAGAATTTGTCGGAGAAACTACATCTATTGAACTATTAAAATACTTGGGAAAAGCATATACTTATTTTAACAATAACAGGCATACGTTATTTCACTGGGATAATCCAACAGAGACAAAAGATACAACAAGAATACTTAATACAGTAGAAGAAGCAAATGTGATTATTAGAGATACTATTTCACTAATAGATGAATATTTCACTGTTTAAAATATGAAAGAAAGGTGATTTGTATGAAGACATATAAAATATTACAATTAAATAATGATGAACAGTATGCTTGTTTGATTGTAATATGTACTGCAGATTCGCCATACAATTATTTGGATGTAATATCCAAAGAAATTGAAAAGGATAAGCTTACAGGTAAAGTTTTAATTGATGAATTACTGCATGTTGGCAATAATAGTAAACGATTTCTTGAGTTTGAAATTGTTGATAGTGGACTATCAAATGAAAGGTTTGTAAATGTAAGTAAGGACAGCTTTTATAGAGAAAAGACTTGTGAGTTTTATAGAAAGAGTAATTTACTTGATGGAAGCATTTTGTCTTCAATTCAGAAAAGAATGATATCAAAAGGAATAGTTATTTAGTGATGAGCTGGGATATAATATCCCAGCTT